>DASQBO010000390.1:0-9400 GCA_035635175.1 Casimicrobiaceae bacterium
GGCGGCGCCGTCGCTGCGATCGCCGCCGGGCTGGCCGGCGGCGGGCTCGCCGTCGTGCGCGAGTTCCTTCCCGCGGAGTCGATCGCAGGATTGCGCGCGGAGGCGCTCCGGCGCGACGACGCCGGTCTGCTCGTCCCGGCCGGGACGGGGCGCGGCGGCGCGCGCGTCGTGCGTGCGGCGGTACGCGGCGATCGCATCGGCTGGATCGAGGAGACCACCGACGTGCCGGCGGAGCGCGTGCTGTTCGCGGCGCTCGAGACGCTGCGCGCCGCGGTCAACCGCGAGCTGACGCTCGGCCTGTGGCGCTACGAGGGCCATTACGCGCTCTACGCGCCGGGGACGCGCTACGAGCGGCACGTCGACCGGTTCCGCGACGACGACGCGCGTGCGCTCTCGCTCGTCCTCTACCTCAACGCCGCGTGGCGCGCCGAAGAAGGCGGCGCGCTGCGCATCCACGATCCGGACGGCGGGCCGCGCGACGTACTGCCCAAAGCGGGCACGCTCGTCGCCTTCCTCGCCGACCGGTTCGAGCACGAAGTGCTGCCCGCGACGCGGCCGCGGCTCGCGGTGACCGGATGGTTCCGCCGGCGGGCGGGCGACGCGACGGTACAATGAGCCGTTCGACTAAGATGCTTCCGATGGCCCTGCCCACGCCCCCCCGCCGGCTCACGATCGCGACGCGCGAATCCGCGCTCGCGCTGTGGCAGGCCGAGCACATCCGCGCACGGCTCGCAGCGCTCTACCCGTCCTGCGAGGTCGGCCTCCTCGGGATCACGACGCAAGGCGACCGGGTGCTCGACCAGCCGCTCGCCGACATCGGCGGCAAGGGGCTCTTCATCAAGGAGCTCGAGGTCGCGATGACCGACGGCCGCGCGGACCTCGCCGTCCATTCGCTCAAGGACGTGCCGATGGACATGCCGGAGGGGTTCGCGCTCGCCGCGATCTGCGAGCGCGAAGATCCGCGCGACGCGTTCGTCTCGAATCGTTTTCTCGACCTCGCGGCGCTGCCCGGCGGCGCGCGCGTGGGCACGTCGAGCCTGCGCCGCGAGGCCCAGCTCCGCGAGCGCGATGCGCTCCTCCAGGTGCTGCCGCTGCGCGGCAACGTCAACACCCGGCTGCGCAAGCTCGACGAAGGGCGCTACGACGCGATCGTGCTCGCGGCGGCCGGTCTCAAGCGCCTCGGGTTCGCGAGCCGCATCGCGTCGTTGCTCGACCCGGAGGAGAGCCTGCCCGCGGTCGGGCAGGGCGCGATCGCGATCGAGTGCCGCGCGGACCGTCCCGACGTCGTCGCCGCGCTCGCGCCACTCGCGGACGCCGCGACGACGCTCGCCACGACCGCCGAGCGTGCGTTCTCGCGCGCGCTGTCGGGCAGCTGCCACACGCCGCTCGCGGCGCACGCGGTGCCGCGGCACGGCGAGCTCTGGCTGCGCGGGCTCGTCGCGAGCCGCGACGGGGCGAAGGTGATGCGCGGCGAGCAAAGCGCCACGGTCGGCGACGTCGCGGCTGCCCGCGCACTCGGCAGCGCGCTCGCCCGCGACTTCCTCGGCCGCGGCGCGGCGGAGCTCATCGGGTAACGCGCAGCGCGCGCCGCGCGATCGCCGCCGCATGGCTCGTCCGCCGCTCGCGGATCTCGGCATCCTCGTGACCCGTCCGGCGCGGCAGGCCGGCGGCTTCGCGCAGAAGCTCGCCGCGCTGGGCGCCGCTCCGGTCATCTTTCCCGCGATCGCGATCCTGCCGCCCGAGGATCCCGTGCCGCTCGCGCGTGCGCACGCCGCGCTCGCGAGCTACGACTTCGCCGTGTTCGTCTCGGCCAGTGCCGTCGAGTTCGGCGCGCCCGATCCGCGGCGCTGGCCGGCGACGCTCGTCGCCTTCGCTCCCGGGCCCGGAACCGCGGAGGCGCTGGCTGCCGTCGGCATTCCCGGCGCCCGCATCCCGGCCACGACGTTCGACAGCGACGGGCTGCTCGCGCTGCCCGAGCTCGCGGCGCCGCAGGGCAAGCGGGTCGTGATCTTCCGCGGCGAGGGCGGGCGCGACCAGCTCGCGGACACGCTGCGCGCGCGCGGCGCGACCGTCGACTGCGTCGCCTGCTATCGCCGCGCAGCCCCCGCATCGGGCGCGATGGGACTGGTCGAAGCGTTCCGCGACGGCCGCATCGACGCGGTAACGATCACGTCGAGCGAAGGCCTCGACAATCTCTGGGCGCTTTGCGACGCGTGGACGCGCGAGCGATGGCGCGCGCGGCCGACGTTCGTTCCGCACCCGCGCATCGCGGCGCACGCGCGCAAGCTCGGCCTGCTCGTCGTCGAGACCGCCGGGAGCGACGCGGGCCTCGTGGCCGGGTTGTTAGAATGGGCGGCCGCCAAGAAGAAAGGCTGACATGGCGAATCCGGACATCATCGTCACCGCGCCGCTGCCGCCGTTCCTCTACGATCCGCTGCGCGCCGACTATCGCTGCCACGACTACGCCAAGGCGGAGGACAAGCCCGCGTTCCTCGCCGGGTGCGGCGGCATCGTTCGGGGGCTCGTGCAGGGAGGCGGAACGGTCACGCCGACGGCGCTGCTCGACGCGCTGCCGAAGCTCGAGATCATCTCGGTTTTCGGCGTCGGCTACGACGGCGTGCCCGTCGACTACTGCCGCAACCGCGGGCTCAAGGTGACCAACACGCCCGACGTGCTGACCGACGACGTCGCCGACGTCGCCGTCGCGCTCGTGCTGATGACGGGCCGCGGCTTCGTGCGGGCCAACCGCTTCGTGCACGCCGGCGAGTGGCTGAAGAAGGGTCCCGAGCTCACGACGAAGCTCGCGGGCAGGACGGCCGGCATCCTGGGCCTCGGGCGCATCGGCAAGGCGATCGCGCAGCGGCTCGCGGCGATGGGCATGCAGATCGCCTATTGCGGCCGCAAGCCGCAGGACGTCCCGTACCGCTACGTCGCCGACCTCAGGGCGCTCGCTGCCGCGTCCGACTTCCTGATCGTCGCGTGCCCCGGCGGTGCGGCGACGCGCAACATCGTCGACGCCGGCGTGCTGGCTGCGCTCGGCAAGAAGGGCACCCTCGTCAACATCGCGCGCGGCTCCATCGTCGACGAGCCCGCGCTCGTGGCCGCGCTCTCGAACGGCGTCATCAAGGCGGCGGGCCTCGACGTCTTCGCCGACGAGCCGAACGTTCCGCCGGCGCTCCTCGCGATGGACAACGTCGTGCTCCTGCCCCACGTCGGCAGCGCGACGCAGGAGACGCGCAAGGCGATGGGCGATCTGTGCAAGGCGAACCTCGACGCGTGGTTCGCCGGGAAGCCGTTGCCGACGCTGATCCCCGAGCTCACCTAGTCCTCGGGCGTCATCGGTGCCGGAGGCGGCCGCGGCGACCACAGCACGAGCACCATCGCCGCGACGACGAGCGCGAGCGCCGTCCACTCGCTCGGCCCGGGCCGCTCGCCCAGGAACAGCATGCCCGCGAAAACGCCGACGATGGGGACCGGCAGCGACGACATCGACGACACGGCGACCGGCAGCGTCCGCGCGAGCGTGAACCACGCCCAGTGCGCGAGCGTGCCCGCGAGGAAGATGTTGTAGAGCATCGCGAACCACAGGCTGGCCGAGGGCATCGCGAGCGGCGCGGTCGCGAAGAGCGGCGCGAGCAGCGCGATCGGCATCGAGCCCAGCAGCATCATCCATCCCGACAGCGTGTTCTGCGGGATCGGCAGCCTCCACTTGCGCAGGAGCACGGTGCCGAGCGCCCAGCCGATCGATGCGCCGAGGATGAGGAGCGCCGCCGTCGGCGTCCGCTGCAGGTGGCGGACGTCGTCGCCGAGGAGGAGCGCCATCCCGAGCATCCCGAGCGCCATGCCGGCGATCCGCCGCCAGCCGAGCGGCTCGGAGAGCAGCACGAGCGAGAACAGCACGGACCAGATCGGCATAGTGTAGGCGAGGATAGCGCTGCGCCCGGCCGGCAGCTGCTGGAGACCGAACAGCACGAGGCCGTTCCACAGCGTGATGTTGAACAGCGCGAGTGCGACGACCTTGCCCCAGAGCCTGCGCGGCACCTTGATCGAGTCGCCGGACCATCGCGCGACCGCGAGAAGGCCGAGTGCCGACAGCGGCAGCGTGATCGTGCGGAACGTGAGGGGCGCGATCTCCGTCACGCCCATCTTCAGCACGGGCCAGTTGCAGCCCCAGATGAGCGTCAGCACCGCCACCGGAAGCAGCGACGACGCGGTGATCGTCGTCGCCGCGGAGGAGGTGCCCGCGCTCATCGCGGCGCTTCGGGGCGCACCGGGAGCGCTTCGCCGTACTTGCTCTGGTGCAGCGCGCGGGCCTGCGTCACCCAGCCATCGCGGCGGATGCGGCCCGGAAACTCGTGGAGCTTCGCGTCGAAGACGTCGATGTCGCGCTCCGACCAGTACGCGATCTGGCGGAACGTGGTCACGCCGAGCTGGTGCAGCATCCGCTCGAGCACGGGTCCGACGCCGACGATCAGCTTCAGGTCGTCAGGGGCGCCGGGCCCCATGAGCGGCGGCGGCGCGTTGTTCTCGATGTCGACGACGAGCTGCCGGTAACGCGCGGCTTCGGCGCGGGCGGCAGCGAGCTCGTCGGTCATCGGCGCTCGATTCGCATTCGCGTCGGCGTGCGGCGCGTCCGATCCGGCCGTGCCCGCGAGCCTCGCGCGAAGGGCGTGCGCCTCGGCCTCGTAGCTGCGGATCAGCCGCCCGCGCTCGGCGATCTCGTGGTCGGCCGCGGGAGGCGGCGCGATGGGCACCGCGTCCCGCATGCGCGGCGGAGCGACGGCAGCGGGTGGCGGCGGCGACTCGCCGTGACGGCGCGAACGGCCGAGCGCGTAGCCCGCCGCAAGTCCGGCGGCGAGGGCGACGAGGAAGAGGAGCGTTGTCACGCGGGGCGGCGGCGAGGGGAGCGATGAAGAGCCCGCGCGACGGAAATTCGCGTCGCCGCGCCTGGCCATGCGCCTGTGGCGCCATTGTAGCCCGCACCGATCGCGCGGCCAATCGGACGGGCATCGTGACGGCTGCGCCTGCTAGAATCGAACGGCGACCTCGACCGCCGCGATGTCCGACCCGAGCGAACCTCTTTCCCCCGCAGCGGACGCCGAGCCGTCCGTGCCGCCGGCCCCGCGTCCGCGGGCGGCCCCGCCGCGTTCGTGGGGCTGGTGGCTCGTCGCGGTCGCGGCGATCTCCGTGGCCGCGGCGGCTGCCGCGTGGTTCGACGGGCGTCGCGCGCAGCGCGAGCTTCGCATCGAGGTCGCGGAGCGGCTGGCCGGCGTCGAGACTGCTACGCAGGCGGCCGGCAAGGCCCAGACCGGCCTCGCGACGGAGCTGCGCGACGCGCAGGCGCGCACGACGCTCCTCGAGACGCGGATCGCCGAATCGCAGGCGCAGCAGGCGGCGCTCGAGGCGCTCTACCGCGACCTCGCCCCGTCGCGCGACGAGATCGCGCTTTCGGAGATCGAGCAGGTGCTGCTCGTGGCGAGCCAGCAGCTGCAGCTCGCGGGCAACGTGCCCTCCGCGCTCACCGCACTGCAGCTCGCGGACGCGAAGCTGCAGCGCCTCGACCGCCCGCAGTTCGCCGCGCTGCGCCGCGCGCTGGCGCGCGACATGGACCAGCTCAAGGCGATGCCGTACGTCGACGTGACGGGGCTCAGCGCGAAGCTCGACCAGGCGATCTCCGCAGTCGGCACGCTGCCTCTCGCGATGGACGAGCGGCTGCCGCCTCCGGCCGCGCCCGCGCCGCCGCCCGCCGAGGCGCCCGCGTGGCAGCGATTCCTGTCCGATCTCTGGGGCGACATGAAGCAGCTCGTCCGGATCGAGTCGTCGGACCGCCCGGCGGCGCCGCTGCTTCTGCCCTCGCAGCAGTATTACCTGCGCGAGAACCTGCGGCTGCGCCTGCTGTCCGCGCGGGTCGCGCTCGTCAACCACGACGACGCGAGCTTCAAGGCCGACATCGCGGCATCGGCGGCGTGGGTCAGCCAGTATTTCGACGCGCGCGCCAAGCCGGTGCAGGCGCTGCAGGCTACGCTGAAGCAGATGTCGGCGACGCCACTCGGCGGCGACATGCCGGATCTCTCGCGGAGCCTCGAGGCGCTGCGCGTGCTGCGGATCGCGCAGGACCGCACGCCCGGCCGGCCCGCGGTCGGTGCGCCGGCGCGCTAGCGGTCGGCCGTGCGGATCCTGTTCTGGTTCCTGCTGGTCGCCGCCGCGGCGGTCGCGGTCGCGCTGGGCGCGAAGATCGTGAGCGGCTACGTGCTGTTCGTCGCACCTCCGTACCGCGTCGAGCTCTCGCTCAATCTGTTCCTCGTGCTCGGGGTCGCGGCGTTCGTCGCGTGCTACGCGCTCGTGCGCCTCGCGATGCGCACGTCGGGCATGCCGGCCGAGGTGCGCGCGATGCGCCGGCGGCAGCGCGAGGCGCGGTCGCGCTCGAAGCTCGACGCCGCGGTCGTCGCGTTGCTCGAGGGCCGCTACGGCAAGGCGCGGCAGTTCGCCGAGGAAGCGCTCGACATCCCCGACGCGCCCGGCATCGCGGCGCTGGTCGCGGCGCGCGCGGCGCTCGACACGCGCGACTACGCGACCGCGGAGGCGCACCTGACGGGCCAGGCGGCGCAGGCCGGAAGCCTCGCCGTGCCCCGGATGATGCTCGATGCCGAGATGAAGCTCGAACAGAGGCGGCCGCTCGACGCGCTCGCGGTGCTGCAGGCGCTGCGCAGGGAAGCGGGCTCGCACACGGCGGCACTGCGGCTCGAGCTTCGTGCGCTGCAGGGCGCGGGCCGCTACGCCGAGATCCCGGCGCTCGTCGACCAGCTCGTCAAGCGCAAGGTGTACGGCCCCGACGAAGGCGCTCACGTCCGGGCGGTGGCGCACGCGGAGGAGCTCGCCGCGCGCGCGAACGATCCGGCAGGTCTCCGCGCGTACTGGAGCAAGCTCGGTGACGCGGAGCAGCGGCTGCCGCGGATCGCGCGCGCGGCGGCGAAGAGCTTCCTCGCGCTCGGGAACGACCGCGAGGCCGCGGACATCCTCGCGCGGAGCCTCGAGCGCGAGTGGGTGCCGGACCTCGTCCTCCTTTACGCGCAGTGCAAGACGCCGGATCCGACGAAGCAGATCGCCGAGGCCGAGGCCTGGCTCGTCGCGCACGACAAGGACGCGCTGCTGCTGCGGGCGCTGGGGACGCTCTGCGCGCGCGCGGAGCTGTGGGGCAAGGCCCAGACGTACTTCGAGGCGAGTCTCGCGCTCGACGACGGCTACGAGGCGCGCGTCGCGCTGGGCGAGCTCCTCGCGCGCACGGGCCGCACGGACGCAGCCAACGCGCAGCTCGCGACCGCACTGGAGCTCGCGCTCGCCGAGCTGCGCGGGCGAGGCTGACGCCGTCCGTCAGGCGGGTTGGACCGCGTAGGTGAAGCTGTCGGCGAAGAACTCGTTCTCAGGCAAGCCGCGCGTCTCCGTGAACGTCTTCCGCGCGACGTCGATCATCGCGGGCCCCCCGCACGCGTAGACCTGGTAGCCCGAGAGGTCCGCGAAATCGTCGAGCACCGCCTGGTGAACGAGACCCGTGCGTCCCGGCCAGTCGTCGCCGGCCGCGGGCTCGGAGAGCACCGGAATGAACGTGAAGCCGCGGCTCTGCGCCTGCCACTTGCCGGGCAGTTCGGGCAGGTAGAGGTCGCGCTTCGCCCGCGCGCCCCAGTAGAGCACCATCGGCCGGCGCTCCTCGATCCTGTGATGGAGCGCGTGCTCGATCACCGCCTTGATCGGCGCGAACCCGGTGCCGCCCGCGACGAGGACGATCGGCTTGTCGGATTCCTCGCGCAGGAAGAACGTACCGAGCGGACCTTCGAAGCGCAGGATCTCGCGGCCCTTGAACTCGTTGAAGAGCTGATCCGAGAAGAGCCCGCCCGGGACGTGCCGGATGTGCAACTCGAGCAGCGCGTCGTCGTGCGGCGGCGTGGCGAGCGAGAAGCTGCGGCGGCGGCCGTCCTTGAGCAGCAGGTCGACGTACTGCCCGGCCAGGTACTGCAGCCGCTCGTTCGCCGGCAGCTTGAGCCTGACGATGGCGACGTCGGGCGCCGGCTTGTCGATCGTCTCGACGCGGCACGGCAGCTTGCGGATCCGGATGTCGCCGGCGCGACGGACCTCGCGCACCTCGATCACGAGATCGGATTCCGGCTTCGCGCAGCAGAAGAGCGCGAGCCCCGCCTTCTTCTCGTCCTCGGTGAGCGTGGACGGCTGGTAGGGGCCGTAGTCGACGCGACCGTCGAGAATCCTGCCCTTGCACGTGCCGCACGCGCCGTTGCGGCAGCCGTAGGGGAGCATGAGATCGGCGGCCATCGCCGCGGCGAGGACGGTCTCGCCCTCGGGGCACGCGAACGAGTGCTCGCTCGGCTTTATGGTAATCTGGTGCGGCATTTCGCGAGAACGTGTTTCAGGGGTTTCCGCGCGGCGCGCGCCACGCGAGAGACGAAAGGCGCGGTGGTGATCCGGGTATTGTTGATTGGCTGCGGCGACGTCGCGCTGCGCACCGCCGACCTGCTCCGCCCGAAAGTCCGGCTCTACGGACTCACGCGCAGGCCGGAGGACATTCCCCGCCTGCGCGCGCACGGCATCGTGCCCATCGTCGGAGACCTCGACCGCCGCGAGACGCTCGAGCGGCTGCGCACGGCGCCGTTCGCGGTGCTGCACTTCGCGCCGCCGCCCTCCGAGGGCCGCGACGACCCGCGCACGCAGAAGCTCATCGCGGCGCTGACGCGCGCGCGCAGGATACCACAGCGGTTCGTCTACGTTTCGACGTCGGGCGTCTATGGCGACTGTGCGGGCGCGCGGATCGGCGAGGAACGTCCGCGCCGGGCGCAGACGCCGCGCGCGCGTCGCCGCGTCGCCGCCGAGGATCGGCTGCGCAGCTGGGCGACGCGCTATGGCGTGGGCCTCGCGATCCTGCGCGTGCCGGGCATCTACGCCGAGACGCGCCTGCCGCTCGACCGGATCCGCCAGGGCACGCCGGTGCTCGCGCCCGATGCCGACGTTTTCACCAACCACGTCCACGCGGCCGATCTCGCGCGGGCGACGGTGGCCGCGCTGTTCCGGGCCAAACCCAACCGCGCGTACAACGTCACCGACGACGCCGAGATGAAGATGGGCGCGTGGTTCGACGCGGTCGCCGACGCGTTCCAGCTGCCCCGCCCGCCGCGGGTCTCGTGGGAGGAGGCCGAGCAGCGGATAGCGCCGATGCTCCTCTCGTTCATGAGCGAGTCGCGGCGGCTCGCGAACGACCGGATGAAGCGCGAGCTGCGCGTCCGCCTCCGCTACCCGACGCCGCAGCATCTGCTTGGCGCGATCGCCCCGCGCGACCTCAGGAAACAGTTGGCGCTACCGCTGTGAGCCAGGGAGCAGGGGCCCCACGCCTTCGTGG
>DASQBO010000391.1:0-7935 GCA_035635175.1 Casimicrobiaceae bacterium
CTGCGCTTCGTCGCCGAGCGCGCCGAGGTCGGCGAGAGGCGGGAGGCGATCATCGCGGTCACGGTGGCGGAACGGCCGGGCAGCTTCCGCGCGTTCTGCCGGCTCGTCGGCAAGCGCTCGATCACCGAGTTCAACTACCGCTATGCCGACCCGAAGGTCGCGCACCTGTTCGTCGGGATCGAGGTCGCCGACCGGCACGAGACCGACCGGCTCCTGGCCGATCTCCGGCGGCACCGGATCGACGCGCACGACCTGACCGACAACGAGATGGCGAAGCTCCACGTGCGCCACCTCGTCGGCGGCCACGCGCCCGGCGCCGAGCACGAAATCCTCTACCGCTTCGAGTTCCCCGAGCGCCCGGGCGCCCTGATGCGCTTCCTGAACAGCATGAGCCGGGGCTGGAACATCAGCCTCTTTCACTACCGCAACCACGGCGCCGACTACGGCCGCGTGCTGGTCGGCATGCAGGTCCCGCCGGCGGACAAGGCCGAGTTCCGGCGGTTCCTGGACCGGCTCGGGTATGACTACGTCGAGGAGACGGCCAACCCGGCGTACCGGATGTTCCTCGGCCGCTGAGGGCTCGACCCGGATCGCGCGCGGCGCGGGCCCGCGAAGCGACGCCGGGGGGCAGATTTCGGACGCCCGGAGGCAGGGGTTGCCGCAGCGCGGCATGTCCCGCCGCCCGAAAATTGCTCCGGTGTTGCAAATCGGTGCTTTCGGCCCGCCAATGCCGATTCAGGCAAGGTTTATGCTCTAGGCAGTTGGCATCGGCCGTGGCAAACTTGCCGCGGAGGGTGGCGGCTTTCATCGGAGTGCCCCCCGGATCGGGGTACGCGGGCCGGAGAATGCGTTGGCGGAGCAGAATACCCTGTCGGGCGTCAAGGTAATGGTGATCGACGATTCGAACACCATCCGCCGGAGCGCCGAGATATTCCTGCTGCAGGCGGGCTGCACGGTGATCCTCGCGGAGGACGGCTTCGACGCGCTCGCGAAGATTGCCGATCACCAGCCGGAGCTGATCTTCGTCGACATCATGATGCCGCGGCTCGACGGCTACCAGACCTGCGCCCTCATCAAGAAGAACGCGAAATTCCACGTCACGCCCGTGATCATGCTGTCGTCCAAGGACGGCCTGTTCGACCGTGCGCGCGGGCGGATGGTGGGCTCCGACCAGTACCTGACCAAGCCGTTCACCAAGGAAAGCCTGCTCAAGGCGGTCGCCTCGCACGTCAAGCGTGCCGCGGCGGCGTAGGTGAAAGCGCGGCAGGTGGCCGGAGCCGTCCGCGCGCTGGCGGCGGCGCCGGTGGAAAGCGGGGAAGAGGTAGGGATCATGGCCATCAAGAAAATCCTCATCGTCGACGACTCGCCGACGGAGCGGCACGTGCTGAACGACCTGCTCACCAAGGCCGGCTACGACGTCGTCGCCAGCGACAACGGCGAGGACGCGATCCTGAAGGCGAAGCAGCTCAAGCCCGATCTCATCCTGATGGACGTGGTGATGCCCGGGCTCAACGGCTTTCAGGCGACGCGTGCGATCAGCCGCGACGCGGACACGCGCAGCATCCCGATCATCCTGTGCACGTCGAAGAGCCAGGAGACCGACAAGATCTGGGGGATGCGGCAGGGCGCGCGCGACTACGTGGTGAAGCCGATCGTCCGCGACGAGCTTCTCGCGAAGATCGCCGCCCTCGGCTGACCCGGGACTCCGCTCCGATGGCTCGCGCCGCCAAGCTCGACCTTCGCTCCTTCCAGCAGGAGCTTGCGTCGCGCCTCGCGACCAAGACGGCGGCGCAGGTCGAGTCGTCGCGGCTCGGGCTCGCGTGCGGCGGCGCGCAGTGGCTGATCCGCCTTGCCGACGCGGGCGAGGTGATCACGGTGCCGTCCGTCGCGAGCGTGCCGCTCACCCAGCCGTGGTTCCTCGGCATCGCGAACATCCGCGGCAACCTCTACACGGTGATCGACTTCGGCGCCTTCCTCGGCCGCGAGCCGAGCCTCGCCGCGGGCCCCGCGCAGAGCCGCCTGATCCTGTTCGGCCCGCGCGCGGGCGAGTTGCGCTCGGGCATCGTCGTGCAGCGCGTGCTCGGCCTGCGCAACCTGGCCGAGCTCGCCCCGGCGTCGCCGCCCACCGACGTGCCGGACTGGTTCGGGCAACGGTGGATGGATGCCGAAGGCTCCGCGTGGCAGGAAATCGACCTCGCGCGGCTCGCGCAGGACGCCGCGTTCCTGCGCGTGGGTTTGTAGCATTGCTGGGGGCGCGCGGGACGCGCCCCGGGGAGGACGCATGGCGATTTCACTGAGAATGCCGAAGGTGTTCGGCGCCGAGAAGGCGGCCCCCGCCGCCGATCTCGACATGCCGACCACGCAGGTGCGCCCGGGGCAGCAGCCGGGCTACGACCCGCTCGCCTCCGTGTCCGTCATGGAGCAGTTGCGCTCGGCCACCTCCGAGCTGCGGATGCCGAAGCGGCTCCCGGTGATCGGGCACCTGCCGGTGGTCCGCCAGTTCCAGGTGCTGGGCCTGCTGATGGTCACGTTCCTCGTGCTCGGCGCGCTGATGCTGTTCCTCGACGGGCGCCTCGCGGCGCAGGGTGCCGCGGCCGAGTCGACGGCGACCGAGATGCAGATGCTGTCGCAGCGCCTCGCGCGCGGTACGGCGCTCGCCTCGCAGGGGCAGGGCGCCGCCTTCGCCGGCCTCAAGGACAGCCGCGAGCGGTTCAAGGCCGATCTGGACGCGCTGCAAAACGGCGGCACGGTGAAGGGCGTCTCGCTCGACACGCCGTCCGACGAAGCGGTGGTCAAGCTCCTGTCCGACATCCGCGCGCGGTGGGACCGCATCGACGTGAACGCGGGCCGCGTCATCGACAACCAGCAGAGCCTGACGACTCTCGCGAAGGGTCTCGACAACATCAACCAGGGGAACAACGCGATCCTCGAGCTCGCGCAGCAGGGCGCGCAGCAGGTGGGACAGGGCGGCGGGTCGTTGCGCGAGATCGAGTACTCGAACCAGCTCGCCGTGCTGTCGCAGCGCATCGCGAAGAACGCGAACGCGCTCGCGTCCGGCGAGGAGATCGACCCCGAGGTCGCGTTCCTGCTCGGCAAGGACGCGGGCACGTTCCGCGACATCTTGAACGGGCTGCTCAAGGGGAGCGAGGCGCTGCGTCTTCCCGGCGTCAAGAACGAGGAGGCCCGCGGCACGCTGGTCGAGCTGCAGAAGCGCTTCGCCGCGTACGACCAGGGCGTCGCGGCGATCCTGCAGAACATGAACCGCCTCGTCCTCGCGAAGCAGGCAGCGCGCGGGATCAACAACGAATCCGAGGCGCTGCTCGGCGACACGACGAAGCTGTCCGAGCAATTCGAATCCGGCACTCGATCGCGGGCAGCGCTCTGGACGGCGGTCGTCCTCTTCGCCCTCTCGCTCCTCTTCCTGCTCCTGCTGGGCAAGGTGTTCCTCGACGACGCCCGCGTCCGCGCGGTCGAGAGCGAGGGCGAGAACAAGCGCAACCAGGAGGCGATTCTCCGGCTGCTGAACGAGATGGGGAACCTCGCCGACGGCGACCTGACCGTGCAGGCGTCGGTGACCGAGGACGTGACGGGCGCGATCGCCGACTCGATCAATTTCACGATCGAGGAGCTCCGTACGCTGGTCAAGGGCATCAACTCGGCGACCGACCAGGTGGCGAAGGCGACGCAGGACGCGCAGGCGATCTCGAACCGGCTCTACGAGGCGTCGCAGCGGCAGAACAAGGAGATCCAGCAGGCGTCGTCGTCGGTGCTCCAGATGGCGCAGTCGATCAGCGAGGTGTCGCAGAGCGCCGTGCAGTCGGCCCGGGTGGCGCAGCAGTCGCTTGCCGCCGCCGAGAAGGGGGGCCAGGCGGTGCAGAACCAGATCGCGGGCATGAACGAGATCCGCACGCAGATCCAGGACACCTCGAAGCGGATCAAGCGCCTCGGCGAATCCTCGCTCGAGATCGGCGAGATCGTCGAGCTAATCTCCGACATCACGGAGCAGACGAACGTGCTTGCGCTGAACGCCGCGATCCAGGCGGCGTCGGCGGGCGAGGCGGGCCGCGGCTTCACCGTGGTCGCCGAGGAAGTGCAGCGCCTCGCCGAGCGCTCGGGCGAGGCGACGAAGCAGATCGAGGCGATCGTGAAGACGATTCAGGCGGACACGCAGGACGCGGTGGCCGCCATGGAGAAGTCGACCGTCGGCGTGGTGGAGGGGACGAAGCTCTCCGACGCGGCGGGGCAGGCGCTCGAGGAGATCCGCAAGGTGTCGCGCGAGCTCGCCGAGCTGATCGGCGGGATCTCGGTCCAGGCGCAGAAGCAGTCGACGTCCGTCACCGACGTGACCAAGGGGATGCAGGGCATTCTCAAGATCACGGAGGAGACGACCGAAGGCACGAAGCAGACGAACGTGTCCATCGGCCAGCTGACGCGCCTCGCCGCGGAGCTGCGCAGCTCGGTGGCGGGCTTCAAGGTCTGACACGCCGCCTCCCGTTCGGCCCCGGGCCCGGTTCTTGCTCGGCTCACGGGAATCGAATGGACTGACCGTGGCGACCGACACCGCAACCGAATTCGACCTTGGCCCGCTGTCCTGGGTCCAGGGCGAGATCGACCAGGCGCTGACGCGCGGCCTGGAGGCGCTCGCGGCGTTCCGCACGACGGGCAAGGACCTGACGGCGCTCAAGCACGCGCGCACGCACATCCACCAGGCGGCGGGCGCGATCCAGATGGTCGGATTCGACGCCGTCGTCGCGTTCACCGACGAGGTCGAGCGCCAGCTCGCGTGGCTCGAGGAGTTGCCGACGAACGAGGCGCAGCCGGCGTGCGAGGCCATCGAGCGCGCGTGCAAGAAGCTCCGCAT
This sequence comes from Casimicrobiaceae bacterium, assembly GCA_035635175.1. GTDB lineage: Bacteria > Pseudomonadota > Gammaproteobacteria > Burkholderiales > Casimicrobiaceae > CAIWHR01. Next base: position 4,862 of record DASQBO010000391.1, read on the forward strand.
CTTCCTGGACGAGCTCGTCAACGGCGCAACGCCGGTCCCGCTCAAGCTCTTTCCGGAATACGAGGCGATGCAGCGCGGCCGCGGCGTCAAGGCCGCATCGCCGACCGACCTGTTCTATCCGGATCTCGCGCCGCGCGCGCCGAAGCTCGGCACGCCGCAGGTCATCCCCGCCGCGAAGCTCGCGTCTTACATGGTGAAGCAGCGCCGCCTCTACCAGCGTGGCCTGCTCGCGTGGCTGCGCGGCGGCGACGAGAGCGAGGGCGCGAAGACGATGCGCGATGCGATCTCGGGCATCGAGGACGCGACGACGCAGCCCAGCCTCCGCGCGTTCTGGTGGACCGTCGGCGCGCTGTTCGACGCGCTCGTCGAGCACGGGCTCGAGTCGGGCTTCGGCGTGAAGCAGCTCGCCGCGCGCGTCGATCTGCAGATCCGGCGCGTCGTCGAAGGCTCCGCCAAGGTCGCCGACCGGCTGCGCCGCGAGGTCCTCTACTACGTCGCGATCAGCGCGCCGGTGGCGCCGTCGGTGCAGGCGGTGCAGAAGGGGTTCAAGCTCTCGGGCCTGATCCCGTCGGCGGAGGTGCTGAACGCCGACCTCGTGCGGATCCAGCCGCACCTGCGCGAGGCGCGCGAGGCGCTCGTCGCCGGCAAGGACGCGTGGCTCAAGTTCACCTCGGGCCGTGCCGAGAACCTCCCCAAGCTCAAGCAGACGCTCGCGACCGTGCACAAGCACGTCGCCGAGGTCGGCAACGGCACGCTGATGAAGCTCACGGCGTCGCTGGTCGAGCGGTTGAACAGGATGCCGCAGCCGATCCCGGAGCCGCTCGCGATGGAGTATGCGACCGGGATGCTGCTCGCGGAGAGCGCGCTCGAGAACTACGCGAGCATCACGCCCGAGTTCCCGAGGCAGGTCGAGGCGATGCTCGAGCGGCTCGACGCCGCGCGGGCGGCGCGGCCCGCCGCCGGGGCCGCCGCGGCGCCGCTTCTCGACGAGATGTCGAAGCGCGCGCAGGAGCGCCTGCTGCTCGCGCAGGTGGGCCGCGAGATCCAGGCCAACCTGCGCCACATGGAGCAGGTGCTCGACGCGTTCTTTCGCGACAGCTCGAAGCGGGCCGACCTCGCGACGCTCGGCAAGGACAGTCAGCAGATCCGCGGTGCGCTCAAGATCCTCGGCCTCACCGACGCCGAGCGGCTCCTGGGCCTCTGCCAGGAACAGATCGAGACCTACGCGAATCCCGAGACGGCGGTGTCGAACGAGGACCTGGAGCTGCTCGCGGAGTCGCTTTCGGGTCTCGGCTTCTACATCGAGGCAGTCGAGCAGCAGCGGCCCGACCGCGAGCGGCTGATCGCGCCGCTGCTGGCGAAGCGCCTGGGCGAGGCGCCCGCGCCGGCGCCGGTCGACGCAGGCGACACCGTCGAGGCCGCAGTGGAGGAATTGCGCGCGGCGCTGCCCGCGCTCGTGGCCGAGGTCCGGCACGCGCCCGCCGACGTGTCGGCGCGCGCGCAGCTCCGCGCGAAGCTCGAGGATCTCAAGAACGACGCCGAGCTCATCGGCGACGCGGAACTGACTGCGCAGGCGGCGTCGGCCCTGGGCGAATTCGACGCTGGCGGCACGGCGGCGCTGGCCGCCACGGTGACCGCGATCGCCGAGAGCGCGAGCGCCGCCCCGGCGCCCGCGATCTCCGAGGAGACGCAACGGCTGCTCGCAACCGACGCGACAGGCTTCGATGCCGAGCTTCTCGACATCTACCTCACCGAAGCGCACGAGGTGCTCGACACCGTCGCCGCGCAGCGCGCGATCCTCGAGGAGAACCACGGCGACCGCGAAGCGCTGCGCACCGCCCGCCGGCAGTTCCACACGTTGAAGGGCAGCGGCCGCATGGTCGGCCTGACCGAACTGGGCGAGCTCGCCTTCGAGGTCGAGAAGATCCACAACCGGCTCCTCGAGGAGGAGCGCGTCGTCACGCCGACGGTTCTGGCGATGATCGCCGAGGCGGAGCGGAGCTTCCGCGCGTGGGTCGGGGAGCTCTCGGCGTCGCGCCGCGTGAGCGTCGACGCGGGTCCGCTGCACACCGCGCTCGCCGCGGTCGAGGCCGAGGCCTGGCCGCAGGTGCAGCCTGCGCCGCCGTCGCGCCCCGAGCTGCGCGAAGTGCCGCCTCCGCCCGAAGCCGAGCCCGAGGTCGCCGCCGAAGCGCCGGCGGCCCTCGAGCCGCCGCCCGCGCTGTCGATGCCGTTCCTCGAGTTGCCGGAGGTCGGGGCCGTGGCGCGCGCCGTGCCCGAGCTCTCGCTCGTGCCCCCGATGCCGGCGGCCACCTCCGCGCCCGCGCCTACGGAGCTCGCGAACGAGCCCTCGATCGATCAACCCGCGAGCGAAGAGTTCCGGATCGACACGGTGCCCGAGCCGGAAGCGGTCGCCGAGACGCCGCCCGAGGAGATCACGCTCGGCGAGGTAGCCATCGTCGAGGCGTCGCCCGACGAAGTCGCCGTCGGCGACGTCACGCTGTCGGCGGTGCTGTTCTCGATCCTCGTCGAGGAAGCCGCGCAGCACGTGGCGACGCTCGCCCAGGAGCTCGAGGTGCTTCAGTTCGATTCGCGGCAGGGGCCCTCGGCGGCGATGGTACGCGCGAGCCACACGCTTTGCGGCATCCATCGCACCGGCGGGTTCCCGCTGATCGCGACGACCGCGAAGTCGCTCGAGCAGGCGCTGCTCGTGCTGCAGCAGCGGGAGCCGCCGCTTCCGGGGACCGCGCTGCCCGTGCTCACGCGCGCCGTCGAGGGCCTGCGCGCGCTCGTCGCGCGGGTTCGCGACCGCGCCGGCTTCACTGCCGCGGACTCGATGGAGGCCGCCGAGATCCAGGGCGAGCTCGATGGCCTGCGGCAGGAGTCGACGGCGCTGCCTGCGCACGCCGATGCGGAATCGCAGGCGGAGATCGAGGCGGCGCGGGACGAGCACGACGAGGCGCGCGCTCGCGGCCCCGTCGCCGTCCCGAGCTCCCCGCCGCCTGGCGAAGCGCCCGTGGCTCCGGAGGCCATCGCGGCCGCGGCGCGCGCGCCGGCGCACGTCGAGCCCGCGCCGC
>DASQBO010000392.1:0-14499 GCA_035635175.1 Casimicrobiaceae bacterium
CTTGAGCAGGTCGCCTCCGCCTGCGCGCAGCGGACCACGCGACGAGAACGACGCGGTGAACGGCGCCGGCGCGTTGTACACGATCGTCGCCTGGTTGATGGTCGCCGTGGGTCCGACCGTTGCCGCGTAAGCCTTGACCGCCGCGCGATCCGTATTCTGCAGATGCACCGTCGGCACGAAGTGGAAATCGGCATTGATCGAATTTGGGCTGGTGTTGAGCAGGATCATCCCGGCGCCGCCCGCCTGCTGAACTGCGAGGCTCTTGTTGACGCGCGCGGTCACGCCGCGGTCGCACACGACGATCTTCCCCGCGATCAGCGCTGGATCGAGCACCGGCGTCCCGCCGTTGTCGACGGCGGCGTAGCACAGGGCGACCTTGACCGGGTCGGCGCCGGCCAGCCCGGCCGCCGTCGAATCGATCAACGGCAGCGGACCGACGGCCGTGGCCACCGACGCGCCGAAGTACGTAACTGCATTGCCGAGCGTCACCGAACCCTGACCGTCGCGGTTGTGTGTACCCGCGGCCACCGTGGTCAGCCACGGTCCGGGGTGCGCCACGGTGCTTGTGGTCGGGCCGCTGTTGCCGGCCGATGCCGCGACGAATACGCCGGCGTCGGCGGCGAAAAGGAAGGCGACCTCGACCGGGTCGAGGAAGTTCGTCAACGTGCCGCTGATCGAGAAATTGATCACGTCGACGCCGTCGGAGACCGCCTGGTCGATGGCCGCGACGCTGTCCGAATTGAAGCAGCCGCCGCCCGTGGGCTGGTCGGCCCAGCAGACCTTGTACGCCGCGATGCGCGCGCGCGGCGCCATGCCGCTGATCGAGCCGAAGATCGACGCCGCACCGGTCGCGGGCACACCGTGGTTGCCACCCGCGGTCGACGCCGTGTGCGTGCCGTGACCCGCCCAGTCACGAGGCGAATTGAATTCGAAGGGGAACAACGCGTCGATTTCGGAGTTGCCGCCCCAGCCGGCGTTGTAGTACCGCGCGCCGATCAGCTTCTGGTTGCAGTTCGACGCGTTGAACGCCTCGCCCGGCGTGCACTTGCCGTGCCAGCCCGGAATCTGCTGGTAGGAGAGCTTGCCGTCCTTCGAGGCGTTGCCGTTGGTACCCGTGCGGTCCGAGAAACTCAGGCTCTCGGGCCAGACGCCGCTGTCGACCATGCCGATGACGATGTTCTCGCCGGCCTTGCCCACGCCGCCCAACTGGTCCCACAGCCCGCCCGGAGCGGAGAGACCCAGGAACGCCGGCGTCGACGACGTGTCGAGGGCGCGCATTTCGTCCTTGCTCACGTTGACGACACCCGCCGTTGCGCGCAGCGCCTCCGCCTGTGCCTCGCTCAATTCCGCCGCGAAGCCGTCGAACGCATAGGTGTAGCTGTACGCCTTGCGCGCGCCGCCGACCTTCTGCAGAGCCGCGTCGTGCTTCGCGGTCAGATACGCGACATAGCGCACGACGTCCGTGGCGAGCGGGTCGATCTTCTTGCCCTGCGCCGGTTTCGTCGCCTTGAGGCCGGAGACGCCGCCCGTGTAACTCACCACGGGCGCGTCGAGCATTTGAACGATGTAGAGCTTGGATTGTCGCGAAGCTTTGCCGCTAGCAGCACCGGGATCGCCGGCTGCCGGCGTGACCGCTGTCAACAGCAGCGTCGTCGCGGCGGCAGCCACCGCAAATCTGCGCTGCCATGCGCCGAAATTCATGGAATTCCCCCAAAGAGATGTTGTCAGGAGCCGGTTGCGCGAAATTGTGTTTTTTCCGCACCGTCGCCCGAGCCGCCGATCGACGGCTCGAAGCGAGTCAAAGGTACACCGGAGCCGACGGAGCAGCAAGCAGCCCCCGGGTCGCGCCGACGGCCGGCCTCCGCTGACGTGTGGATCACGGGAGCCTCCTTTTGCCGTGGCCGAGAGTCCGAAAGACAAGCCGTCGCAACGCTTCGTCGGCAGCGGGGAGCCGCGAACCCGTGGCGTCGGACGACCGCCGAACTTCCTGGCAACCTCGCCTTCCACCGCGCGCGGCCGGCCGAACGGCGCGCCGGCCACGAGCCCGCATCCCCGCCGCTCCGCCTTTCGCACTATCGCTGTACCTTACAGAAATTCGGGCCCGCTCCGGCGCGCGGGACTGCCAGGACTTGACGCCGCGCCGGAACGGCGAGACATTTCCTCCTTCGGGATCGCGCATCGGGTTGTTGCGGCGATCGCCCGAAGAGTCTCCAGGCAAAACTGTCGCAAGGCAGTGACGCAAAGCCTCCGGCCCCGCGGAACGCGGGGTAGCGGGGTTGCCGGCGGGACCTCCGCCGTCCGTGCGACGGCGCGGGCTCCGCGCCGCATCCGGCCCAACGTCACCGTCCGCGACGCCGTTTACGGAGGGCCACGCCGTGGAACCGTCTTCCGAAACGTCGCACGCTCCCGACCCGGAACGTGACGCGATCTTCGTCGCCCACGACAACGAAACGGACGCCGAAACCGCGGCCTTGGGCACGGACGCGCTCAGCGTCAGCGTCGGCCTCGGGAAGCTGCGCCGGCTGATCGCCGACCAGCGCTACTTCGGCCTCGCGGCGCGGTTCTTCCACGCCGGCGCGCAGCGGATGCTCGAGCGGATCTCCGCGCAGCCGCCGGGACAGGAGCGGGTCGACCTCGAGTGCATCGGCTTCGACTTCCTGCTCGAGCCCGCGGACAGCCTGGGCCTCCTGCGCGCGATGATCGCCGGCGGCCTCCTCGTTCCCGACGGCACCGGCTACTACCGCCCCACTGCCCGCTTCCGCGAGTACGCGCAGGCACCGCTCGTCGCGCCGCTGTCGCGCGCCCGCGCGAGGATGCTGGTCGACGCGGTCTGCGACCTCGCCGCGCAGATCAATGCGGACTGGCTCCGCAATCCGTTCGAGGTCAAGCTCGTGGCCGTCTCGGGGAGCTACATGAGCCGGAGCTCGCAGCTTCCCGAGCTCTCGCTGTGGCTCGTGCTGCGCCCGCGGCAAGAGCGGCAGAACCGGCGCTGGCGCCCGATGGTGACGAAGGGCGCCGGCCTGCGGCAGATCCTCACCGCGGTGAGCTCGGTCAGCTCGTTCGTCGTCGCGCGCATCGTCGCGCACAAGAGCGTCGTGCCGCGCCCGTTCAGCGTCGTGTTCCAGGCGACCGAGGCCGTCGCCGACCTGCCCGTGTCGCCGTCGCAGCGGTTTCGCGAATGGGGCGCGTCGATCGGCGAGCTGCTCGGCGCGTCGCCCTATTCGGGGCGGCGCGGACGGTCGAGCGGCGGGCGCTAAAGGCTCTCCGGGGTTTCCTGTACTCGTTCGGCGACAACCTCTGCGCGGGCAACGACGCGCCCTGCATTGCAGCGACACCGATAGGACCCTGGTAGGCGCCGGAACGAGGCGTCCCGGGGCGGCCTCAGCCGACGACGAGGATGTGCACGCGGAACGGGCCGTGCGCGCCGAGCACGATCGTCTGCTCGACGTCGCCGGTGCGCGAAGGCCCCGAGATCATGTTGATCGCGCGCGGCAGCGGGCCGCGCTCGCGGCGGACGAGCGCGAACGCCTCCTCCATCCCGGAGACGATGCGCTCGGCGCGCACGACGGCGACGTGCGTGTCCGGCAGCAGCGCGCTCGCGGTGGGCGCATCGGCTCCCGTGAGCACGACGAGCGTCCCGGTCTCGGCGATCGCGCAGGACGTGCCGGTGATGCCGAGGCGGTCGTCGCCGAGCGTCGGCCGCGCCTCGATGTCGAGCCCCGCGCCCTTCCAGTCGAGATCGGCGAACTCGGGCCAGCAGACGCCGCGCCGGGACTTCTGCTCCGCGAGCGCGGGCGGAAGCGCGAGCGCGTCGAGGTAGCGCGCGACGGCGGCTGGAATCGCCGCGCGATCGGCGAGACGCTCGACCGTGCTCTCCATGTCGGTCGCGCGCTGGAGGAAACGGGCGACCAGATCCGCGGGCATCGCCGGCCGCGGCCCCTGCGCGCGGGCGGCGAGATAGCTCTCCGCGTCGGCGCGCGCCCGCGCGCGGTCGCCCGAGACGCCGAGCGCCTTGCGCACGCGGCCGAGAACGGCCTCGCGTGCCGCCTGGTTGCCCCCGAGGGTCGTCGTCATCGGCTCACTTGCCCCGCCGGACGAACGCGTCGAGGCGGGCCACACCTTCGCGAATCGCCTCCGGCGACGCGGCATAGGAGAAGCGGATGTGCTGGCCGTCGCCAGGCACGCGGCGGCCGAAGTGGATGTCGGCGAGCACGGCGACGCCCGCCTCTTCGAGGAGCCGTCGGCGGAACGCCTCCGAATCCGCGCAGCCGGTCGTCGCGCAGGCCTCCGTGACGTTCGGCCACGCGTAGAACGCGCCGCCCGGCACCCTGCACGAGATGCCCGGCACCTCGTTCAGCAGGCCGACGATCAGGTCGCGCCGCTCGCGGAAGCTCGTGCGCATCGCGTCAGCGGCATCCTGCGGGCCGGTCACGGCTTCGACGGCCGCCCACTGCGAGATCTGCGACGCGCAGGAATCGGTGTTCGTGATCCAGCGCGTGAAGACCGGCGCGAGCGCGCGGTTCGCAGCGAAGCCGATCCGCCAGCCCGTCATCGCCCACGTCTTCGAGGCGCCGTCGCTGATGATCGTCCGCTCGAGCATGCCGGGGCGCGTCGCCAGCGTGTCGAACGGGCCGTCGTAGGCGAGCCGCGAATAGATCTCGTCGGCGTAGACCCATATTTGCGGGTGGCGTCGGAGAATCTCGGCGATGGCGTCGAGATCAGCCCCGCGCAGCATGCCGCCCGTCGGGTTGTGCGGCGTGTTCAGGATCAGGAGCCGCGTCTTCGCCGTGATCTTCGCCTCGAGCTCGGCGGGATCGAAGGCGAAGTCGCGCGCCTCGCGCAGGTAGACCGGGACCGGCACCGCCCCGTTGGCGACGATCTGCGACTCGTAGATCGGGAAGCCGGGGACCGGATAGATCACCTCGTCGCCGGCGCCATGGTCGGTCACCGATGCGATCGTGTACGCGATGAAGGGCTTCGCGCCGGCGCCCACGACGACGTCGTCGGCCTTGACGTCGATGCCGCGCCGCGTTCCGATGTCCTTTGCCGCGGCGGCGCGCAGCTCGTCGATGCCCGCGGATGGCGTGTAGCCGTGCTTCCCGGCGTGGATCGCGGCGATCGCCGCGTCCTGCACGTTCCTGGGCGTCGGGAAATCGGGCTGCCCGATGCAGAACGAGACGATGTCCCTGCCCTCGCGGAGGAGCGCGTTGACTTCGGCGAGCACGACGAAGGCGTTCTCGGTGCCGAGCGATTCCGCGCGGCGCGAGAGCGGCGGCAGCGACAGATGCCCGCCGTGCGGAGCGTTCACGACGTCCTCCCCTGCTGCTTCGCGCGATAGAGCTCGCGGAAGGTTCTGCCCTCGGGCGCGGGCAGGTCCCGGCCCTCGGTCCAGGCGCCGCCAAGCGGCAGCCTGTGGATCATGCGCTCGCGGCCGCCCCAGGCCTTCATCGCGCGGACGGCGAGCTTCGACCCGAAGGCGTAGAGCGCCGGATGGAGCGCGGCCCACGACCAGAGCCCCAGGCCCGCGCGCTCGTACCACGGGCGCAGGCCCGTCTCGAACGACCTTTCGCGGAGCTTCCGCTGCAGGTCGGGCAGCGGAATGCGCACCGGGCAGACGACGCCGCACTGGTTGCACAGCGTGGAGGCCGCGGGCAGGTCCTGCGCCTGCTCGAGCCCGACGTACATCGGCGTCAGGCTCGAGCCGCTCGGGCCGGGGTAGACCCAGCCGTACGAGTGGCCGCCGACGTTCTGGTAGACCGGGCAGTGGTTCATGCACGCGCCGCAGCGGATGCAGCGCAGCGCTTCGCGCACGTCGCTCGCGAGCACCCCCGTGCGGCCGCTGTCGACGATGACGAAGTACATGTGCTCCGCGCCGTGGAACTCGCCCTCGCCTTTCGTACCGGTGAGGATGTCGACGTAGTTCGAGATCGACTGGCCCGTCGACGAGCGCGGCAAGAGGCGCATCAGCGTCGCGACGTCCTCCAGCGTCGGCACGATCTTCTCGATGCCGGAGATCGCGACGTGCACCTTCGGCAGCGTCGTCGTCAGGGTCGCGTTGCCTTCGTTCGTCACCACGACGACGGAGCCGGTCTCGGCGACGAAGAAGTTGCCGCCGGAGATGCCCATGTCCGCCGTCAGGTAGTGCTGGCGCAGGACGCCGCGCGCCTCCTGGCAGAGCTCCTCGATGCCGGTCTTGACCGGCGTCCCGTGCGCCTTGTGGAAGAGCTCGGCGACCTCCTCCTTCGACTTGTGCAGGGCCGGCCCGATGATGTGCGACGGCGGCTCGTAATCGTTGATCTGGAGGATGTACTCGCCGAGGTCGGTCTCGACGACCTTCATCCCGGCCGCCTCGATCGCGTGGTCGAGCGCCGACTCCTCGGAGACCATCGACTTCGACTTGATGATCTTCCTGACGCCGTGCTTCGCGGCGATCTCGAGCACGAGCGCGTTGACGTCGGCCGGCGTCTCCGCCCAGAGCACGGTCGCGCCGCGCGCCGTCGCGTTGCGCTCGAAGGTCTCGAGCCAGACGTCGAGGTTGTCGAGCGCGCGGTTGCGTATCGCCTTGCCGGCGTCGCGCGTGCCTTCGAAGTCGTCGAGCTCGACCAGCGAAGCCCGCCGCTTGGCGACGAACTTGCCCTGCATCTTCTTCAGGTTGTGCTGGAGCCGCGCGTCGTTCAGCTTGACGTGCGCGGTCTCCTTGAAGCGCATCGACGCGACTTGCATGCTAAACCTTGCCCGCGAGCACTTCGGCCACGTGCAGCACCTTCGTCTTGGTGTCGCCGCGCCGCCGGAGCCGACCCTCGATGTTCAGCATGCAGCCGAGGTCGCCCAGCACGACCGCGTCGGCGCCCGTGCCGGCGATCGCCGCGCACTTGTTGTCGGCGAGCCGCGTCGAGATCTCGCCGTACTTGATCGCGAACGTGCCGCCGAAGCCGCAGCAGACCTCTGCCTCGGGCATCTCGGTCAGCTTCGCGCCCGGCACCTTCGCAAGCAGCGCGCGCGGCTGCGCCTTGACGCCCATCTCGCGCAGCCCCGAGCAGCTGTCGTGGTAGGTGATCGTGCCGTCGAAGCGACCCGGAACGGTCTCGAGGCGCAGCTTATCGGCGAGGAACGCCGTCAGCTCCCACGTCTTCGCCGCGAGCGACTCGACGCGCTTCAGCATGGCGGGATCGCCGGTGAAGAGGTCGGCGTAGTGCGTGCGGATCATCCCGCTGCACGACCCCGACGGCGCGACGAGGTAGTCGCAATCCTCGAACTCCGCGATCACCTTTGCGGCCAGCGCCTTCGCGTCGGCCCGGTCGCCGGAATTGTACGCCGGCTGGCCGCAGCACGTCTGCGTCGGCGGCACGAACACCGTCGCGCCGCCGGCCTCGAGCAGCTCGATCGCCGCGAAGCCGATCGACGGACGCATCAGGTCGACGAGACACGTGACGAAGAAGCCGACGCGCATGGCGGAGATCGTTCGGACGTGGGCGGGAACCGGCGGGCGGCAAATCTTAGCATGCGGAGCCGGGCGCCGCCGGGTTCCCGGCTTCGCGGGCGACGGCTACACGAATCCCGATTGCTGCAGCGCGAGCGCGCACCAGCCCATGAGCTGCTGCGGGAAGACGCCGAGCAGCAGGATCGCGAGGCCGTTGACGGAGAGGAGCGCGCGGCTGTCGCCGCGGGCGACGATCGGGGCCGCGTCGACCGGCTCGTCGAAGTACATGAGCTTGACGATGCGCAGGTAGTAGAACGCGCCGACGAGCGAGGTCAGCACCGCGACGACCGCGAGCCACGTGAAGCCGGCGCCGACCGCCGACATGATCACCGAGAACTTCGCGTAGAAGCCGATCGTGGGCGGGATTCCCGCGAGCGAGAACATCACCAGCAGCATCATGAGCGCCCACCACGGCGAGCGGCGGTTCAGCCCCCGGAAGTCCTCGATCCGGTCGGCCTCGAAGCCCGCGCGCGAGAGCAGCATGACGATGCCGAAGGAGACGAGGCTCGTCAGCACGTAGGCGACCGCGTAGAACATCGCCGCGGAGTAGCCGTCGAGGTTCGCCGCGAGGAAGCCCATGAGCATGAAGCCCATGTTGGCGATCGTCGAGTACGCGAGCATCCGCTTGATGTTCGACTGGGCGATGGCGATCAGGTTGCCGAGGATCATCGACAGCAGCGAGAGCACCATGAGCATCCCCTGCCAGTCGAATTCGAGCCCGGACAGCGCGATGGCGAGGAGGCGCATCATGAACGCGAACGCGGCGAGCTTCGGCGCGGTCCCGATCAGGAGGGTCACCGCCGTGGGAGCGCCGTCGTACACGTCGGGCACCCACATGTGGTAAGGCACGGCGCCCAGCTTGAACCCGATGCCCGACACGACGAAGACGAGGCCGAAGAGCAGGATCACGCGGTTGCCCTGCCCGCTCAGCACCGCGTCCGCGACGCGGACGAGATCGAGGGAGCCGGTGGCGCCGTAGATCATCGACATCCCGTAGAGGAGCATCCCGGAGGCCAGCGCGCCGAGCACGAAGTACTTCATCGCGGCCTCGGAGGCGCGCTTCGACGTCCGGTGCATCGCCACCATCGCGTAGAGCGACAGCGCCTGCAGCTCGAGCCCCATGTAGAGGGTCACGAAGTTGCCGGCCGAGATCATCACCAGCATCCCGAGCAGCGTCGTCAGCGCGAGCACGAAGGTCTCGCCGCGGAACAGCCCGCGCGCCTCGAGGTAGTCACGCGAATAAACGAGCGTCAGCGCCACGGCGACGCAGGTGAAGAAGCGGAACAGGTCCGACAGCATGTCGTCGATGACCATGCCGTGGAGCGCGCGCACCGGCTCGGCGTCGGCGGTCGCGACGATGAGCCAGGCCGCCGTCACCAGCGTCGCCTGCGTCGCCCAGTAGCTCCAGTGGCGCAGCCGGTCGGGCAGGAACACGTCGAGCACGAGAATCGCGCAGGCGGCCGCCAGCACGAAGGTCTCGGGCAGCACCGAGACGAAGTTGAGCGCGTTCATGGGACGGGCCTCCAGGCGCTCACAGCTTGCTCCGCGCGACGTGCGCGAGGAGATCGGTCACCGTCGGGTGCATCACGTCGATGAAGGGCTTCGGCCACACACCCATCCACAGCACCAGCGCGGCCACGCTCGCGAGCAGCCAGAACTCGCGGCGGTTCACGTCGGTGAGCGCCGCGACGTTCGCGTTGCCGACGGCGCCGTAGATCACCCGCTTGTACATCCACAGCGTGTACGCCGCGCCGAGGATCATGATCGTCGCGGCCGCGGCGCCGAGCCAGAAGTTCACCCGCACCGAGGCCAGGATCACCATGAACTCGCCGACGAATCCGGACGTCGCGGGCAGTCCCGAGTTGGCCATCGCGAACAGCATCATGAACGCCGCGAACCTGGGCATCGTGTTCACGACCCCGCCGTAGTCGGCGATCTGCCGGCTGTGCATGCGGTCGTACATGACGCCGACGCACAGGAACAGCGCGGCCGAGACGAAGCCGTGCGAGATCATCTGGACGAGGCCGCCCTCGACGCCAAGCGTCGAGAACAGGAAGAAGCCGAGCGTGACGAACCCCATGTGCGAGATCGACGAGTACGCGATCAGCTTCTTCATGTCGCCCTGGACCAGCGCGACGAACCCGACGTAGACGATAGCGACCAGCGACAGCGCGATCACGAACGAGGCGAGGTAGCGTGACGCGTCGGGCAGGATCGGCAGGATGAAGCGGACGAAGCCGTACGCGCCGATCTTGAGCGTGATCGCCGCAAGGATCACCGAGCCCCCCGTCGGCGCCTCGACGTGCGCGTCCGGCAGCCACGTGTGGACCGGCCACATCGGCACCTTGACCGAGAACGACAGGAAGAAGGCGACGAACAGCAGGAGCTGGACGTCGAGCGCGAGGGGCACGTGGTACCACTCGAGGATCGAGAAGGTGTCCGAGACGTTGTAGAGGTAGATCAGCGCCACCAGCATCAGGAGCGACCCCAGCAGCGTGTAGAGGAAGAACTTGATCGCCGCGTAGACCCGGTTGGGCCCGCCCCACACCCCGATGATCAGGTACATCGGGATCAGCATCGCCTCGAAGAACACGTAGAACAGGATGCCGTCGAGCGCCGAGAACGCGCCGTTGATGAGCCCCGACTGGATCAGGAACGCCGCCATGTACTGCGCGACGCGCGACTCGATCACCTCCCAGCCCGCCCAGACCACGAGGAGCGTCATCAGGCTGTTCAGGATCACGAACAGCATCGAGATCCCGTCGACGCCGACGAAGTAGAAGATGTTGTAGCGCACGATCCACTCGCTGCGCTCGACGAACTGCATGTCGGACGTGTTCGGCGCGAAGTGCAGCCACAGCGGGAGCGTGACGAGGAGCCCGAGCGTCGCCCCGATCAGCGCGATCCAGCGGGCGAGGCCTGCGTCCTCGTCGCGGCGGACGGCCAGCACGGCGACGCCGGCGACGATCGGAACCCAGATGGCGAGGGAGAGGTAGGGCATCAGCGGATCGCCCACCAGTAGAGCAGCGCGAACAGGCCGACGATCATTCCGAACGCGTAGTGATAGACGTAGCCCGACTGCAGGTAGCGCATGAGCGCGGCGCCGAGCGCGACCAGCCGCGCGGACCCGTTGACGAGGAAGCCGTCGATGATCGAGCGGTCGCCGACGTCCGAGAGGAACCGGCCGATCCGGCGGAAGCCGCCCGCGAAGAACCAGTCGTTGAAGCGGTCGAAGTAGTACTTGTTGTCGAGGAGCGTGTAGATCCCCCCGGCGGCCCGGCGGATCCGCTCCGGCAGCGCCGGATTCACGAGATAGCAATAGACGGCAGCCGCGATGCCGGCGAGCGCCAGCCAGAAGGGCAGGCTCGCGACGCCATGCCGGACGAACGCGCCGACGCCGTGCCACTCCGCCTTCAGCTCCCAGAGCGCCGGGTGCTCGGGCCGGATCACGATCGAGTCGCCGAAGAACTCCCCGATCAGCATCGGCTCGACGTACGCCCAGCCCGCGTAGAGCGACGGAATCGCGAGCAGGATCAGCGGCACCGTCACCACCCACGGGCTCTCCTTCGGCTTTTCGCCGGGCGGCAGCCCGTGGTGCTCCTCGCCGGCGCGCGGGGCATCGTGCCCGTGGACGTCGGCCGCGAACCGCTCGTTGCCGTGGAACGCCAGGAACAGGAGCCGGAACGAGTAGAACGCCGTCACGAACACGCCGGCGGTCACGGCGAAGTACGCGTAGCCGTGGCCGGGAACGTTCGAGAAGTGGACGGCCTCGATGATCGCGTCCTTCGAGAAGAACCCGGCGAACGGCGGAACCCCCGCCAGCGCCAGCGAGCCGATCACCGCAGTCCAGTACGTGATCGGCATGTACTTGCGCAGCCCCCCCATCCTCCGCAGGTCCTGTTCGTGGTGGAGCGCGATGATCACCGAGCCGGCACCCAGGAACAGCAGCGCCTTGAAGAACGCGTGCGTCATCAGGTGGAAGATCGCCGCGCCGTACGCGGAGACGCCCAGCGCGACCGTCATGTAGCCGAGCTGCGAGAGCGTCGAGTAAGCGATGACCCGCTTGATGTCGTTCTGCACGATGCCGAGGAACGCCATGAACAGCGCCGTCGTCGCGCCGATCACGGTGACGACCGACAGCGCGGTGTCGGACAGCTCGAACAGCGGGCTCATCCGCGCGACCATGAAGATCCCGGCCGTCACCATCGTGGCCGCGTGGATCAGCGCCGAGATGGGCGTCGGGCCTTCCATCGAATCGGGGAGCCACACGTGGAGCGGGACCTGCGCGCTCTTGCCCATCGCGCCCACGAAGAGGCAGATGCAGATGACCGAGAGCAGCGACCACGGCGCCCCGGCCCAGATCTTCACCGTCGTGGCGGCGAGCTCGGGCGCCCGCGCGAACACGCTCGCGTAGTCGAGCGTGCCGAAGTACGCGAGCACGAGCCCGATCCCCAGCACGAACCCGAAGTCGCCGACGCGGTTCGCGAGAAAGGCCTTTAGGTTCGCATAGATCGCCGTCGGCCGCTCGTACCAGAAGCCGATCAGCAGGTACGAGACGAGGCCGACCGCCTCCCAGCCGAAGAAGAGCTGGAGAAAGTTGTTGCTCATCACGAGCATCAGCATGCTGAACGTGAAGAGCGAGATGTAGCTGAAGAACCGGGTGTAGCCGGGATCGTCCGCCATGTAGCCGATCGTGTACACGTGCACCATCAGCGAAACGAAGGTGACGACCAGCATCATGAGCGCCGTCAGCGGGTCGATCAGGAAGCCGATCGACAGCCGGAGCTCGCCCGACTGCAGCCAGATGTAGACGTCGCCGTCGAACACGTTGCCCGCGAGGACGTCGCGGAGGATAGCGAAGGACGCGAGCATCGAAACCGCGACGCCCAGGCAGCAGAGCCAGTGCGAGGCGCTGCGCCCGAGCTTCGTGCCGAACAGGCCCACGACGATCGCCGCGGCGAGCGGCGCGAGCGGGACCAGCAGGTAGAGCTGCTGCATCGCGGTCATCCCCTGAGCCGGTCGAGGTCCTCGACGTCGATCGAGCCGACGTTGCGGAACAGCAGCACCAGGATCGCGAGGCCGATCGCGGACTCCGCGGCCGCGACCGTCAGGATGAAGAAGACGAACGCCTGCCCCGACATGTCGTCGAGGAAGCTCGAGAACGCGATGAAGTTGAGGTTGACGGCGAGCAGCATCAGCTCGATCGCCATCAGCAGGATGATGACGTTCCTGCGGTTCAGGAAGATCCCCGCCATGCTGATCGCGAACAGCACGGCTGCCAGCACGAGGTAGTGCGCCAAGGTGGGTGACGCGGAGAGGAAGTTCACCGAAGGCTCCCTGGGTCTCTTGTTCTTAGGATTCGGTCTCTTCGGACTTCATCTTGACGATGCGCAGCCGGTCCTCCGGCCGGACCTTCACCTGAAGGCCCGGGTCCTGGTACTTGGTCTCGCGCCGCCGCCGGTGCGTCAGCGCGATCGCCGCGATGATCGCGACGAGCAAAACGACGGCGGCGATCTCGAAGGGGTAGACGTAGTCGGTGTAGAGCAGGCGCCCGAGCGCCCGCGTGTTGCTGCCGCCGGCGGGCGCAGGGGCGGTGCCGGCGGCCGCGCCGACCGGGCGGTTGCCGAGCAGGACCAGCGCCATCTCGATCAGCACGACGACGCCCACCGTGAACGCGACCGGCACGTAGCTCCGGAGCTGCTTGCGCAGGCTGTCGAAGTTGACGTCGAGCATCATCACGACGAACAGGAACAGCACCATCACCGCGCCGACGTAGACGAGCACGAGCGCGATCGCGAGGAACTCGGCCCGCAGCATCAGCCAGTGCGCCGCCGCGGTGAAGAACGAAAGCACGAGCCACAGCGCCGCGTGCACGGGATTGCGCGCGGTGACGACGCGAAGCGCCGCAAACACGAGGATCGCGGCAAAAACATAGAACAAGAGAGCCTGTACGTTCATTGGTCAGTCGGCCCTCGCGCGGCGGGCGCAGCCCTTGCCCGCGCCCGGGACGGGATCATCCATTTGTTCACCTGTACCTCGCGTCCTCTGCGCGATCCTTCGCGATCTGCGCCTCGTAGCGGTCGCCGACGGCGAGCAGCATCTCCTTCGTGTAGTAGAGGTCGCCGCGCTTCTCCCCGTGGTACTCGAGGATCCGCGTCTCGACGATCGAGTCGACCGGGCAGCTCTCCTCGCAGAAGCCGCAGAAGATGCACTTCGTGAGGTCGATGTCGTAACGCGTCGTCCGGCGCGTGCCGTCCGCGCGCTGCTCGGACTCGATCGTGATCGCGAGCGCCGGGCAGACCGCCTCGCACAGCTTGCACGCGATGCAGCGCTCCTCGCCGTTCGGGTAGCGGCGCAGCGCGTGCAGGCCGCGGAAGCGCGGGCTCTGCGGCGTCTTTTCCTCCGGGAACTGCACGGTGACCTTGCGCGCGAACAGGTGGCGGCCGGTCAGCATGAGCCCGCGCCACAGCTCGGCCAGGAGCCACGTGTTGAAGAATTCGCGCGCTCGGCGGAGCATCGTCGCAGCGTCAGTGGAAGAGGCCGGCCCAGCGCGTCTGCATCATCGCGGCCAGGAACACGATCCATACGAGCGTGACGGGAATGAACACCTTCCAGCCGAGCCGCATGATCTGGTCGTAGCGGTAGCGTGGGAACGTCGCCCGGATCCACAGGAAGAAGAACAGCACGAACGCCATCTTGAGGAAGAGCCAGGGCATCCCGTCGCCCAGCGGTGCGGTGCCGCCGACCACCGGCAGCCCCTCGGGCAGCGTCTGCGCGTTCAGACCCGGCCACGGCGCGAGCCAGCCGCCGAGAAACATGACCGAGGTGAGCGCCGAGATCAGGATCATGTTCATGTACTCGGCGAGGAAGAACACCGCGAAGGCCACGCCCGAGTACTCGACGTGGAAGCCCGCCACGATCTCGGACTCGCCTTCCGCCATGTCGAACGGATGGCGGTTGGTCTCGGCGAGTCCCGAGACGAAGTAGACGACCGCGAGCGGCAGGAGCGGCCAGACGTA
>DASQBO010000393.1:0-6580 GCA_035635175.1 Casimicrobiaceae bacterium
CGAAGCCGCCGCCACGCCGGGCCTGGAGGCGCTCGACGGAGCGTTCTTCGCGGCGAGAGCCGAAGTGCTCGGCCGCGTCCGCTTCGACGAGACGACGTTCGACGGCTTCCACGGCTACGACGTCGACTTCACGTTCCGCGCGCACGAGGCGGGCTTCAGAGTCGGCACCTGCGCCGGGATCGCCCTGATCCACGGATCCGCCGGCAGTTTCGGCAGCGACTGGGCACGCTACGCCGAGAGGTTCGCGGCGAAGCATCGCGCTGCCCTGGCCGGTCGCGTCGCGGCCCGCTCATGGCCGATGGCGGCGATCAAGGTCGCGACCAAGGAAGAGATCGCGCGCTCGTTCCCGCTCGCGACGCTGCGCGAGATCACGGCGCGATTGCGCGCGGGCACGCCCGCGCGCTGAACCCGCAACCGGGCTACGCGCCGAGCCCCGGGTTGCCGGCCACGCCTTCCACCTTAGGCAGGTTGAGCACCCGCGGCGCGATCGTCTTCTGCGCGCGCAGGTAGCGGGCGACCACGTCCCAGACGGGCTCGCCTCCGGCGGCCCTGGCTTCCTCGGATACCGCCGCCCAGCCGACGACCTTGTACTTCTTCGTCGCCTCGAGCGCCTTGCCCGCGAGCGTCATCGCACGGATGCGTGCGCCGATCTTCGCGTTCGGATCGATCGTGTAGGAGAGGCCGCCCACGCGAACCATGTCTCCCCCCTGCTGGTAGTACGGATCGGGATTGAAGAGGTTGTCCGCGACGTCCTCGAGGATCGTCTTGATCGTCTCGCCGGTGAACTCGTTGACGGTGACGTACGGGTACGTGATCGCCGTCTGGTCGAGCAGATGCTCGTAGGTGATCGCCTGCCCCGGCAGCAGCGTCGTGCCCCAGCGGAAACCGGGCGAGAACGCGATTTCGGCGTTCTTCTCGGCCATCAGCGCGTCGATGAGAAGCTGGTCGGCGGTGCCGTTGAAGTTGCCGCGCCGGAAGAGGAGCCCCTCGGTCACGGCGAGCTTCTCCTCGAGCCTGCCGCGATGAGGTGCGCGCACCCGGTCGATCAGCGCGGCCATCGCGGGATCGGCCGGCAGGAGGTTCGCGAACACCGGCAGCAGCCGGTAGCGGTAGTCGGCGACCTTGCCCGTGCGAACGTCGAAGTCGAGCACGGCGAGGAACTTCCCGTTGCACCCCGCGTTGGTGACGAGCGTGCGCCCGCCGGCGTTCTCGACGACCGTCGGAGCGGGCACGCCGTCGTGCGTGTGGCCGCCGAGGATCGCGTCGATCCCGCGCACCCGGGTGGCGAGCTTGAGGTCGACGTCCATGCCGTTGTGCGAGAGCAGGACGACGACCTGCGCGCCCTTGCCCCGCGCCTCGTCGACGACCTTTTGCAGGTTGTCGTCCTGGATGCCGAACGTCCAGTCCGGCACGAGATAGCGCGGGTTCGCGATGGGCGTGTACGGGAACGCCTGGCCGACGATCGCGACCGGCACGCCGCTGACGGGCCGGATCACGTACGGCGCGAACACCGGGTCGCCGAAGTCCGCGGTCCTGACGTTCTGCGCGACGAAGTCGATGCGACCCGCGAAATCGCGATCCACGACCTCCTTCACCCGGTCCGCACCGAGCGTGAACTCCCAGTGGCCGGTCATCACGTCGACGCCGAGGAGCTTCTGCGCGTCCACCATGTCCTGGCCGCGGGTCCACAGCGCGGTCGCCGAACCCTGCCAGGTGTCGCCGCCGTCGAGCAGCAGCGCGCCGGGCCGGACCGCCTTGAGCCGACGAACGAGCGTCGCGAGGTGGGCGAATCCGCCCACGGCGCCGTAGGTCCGCGCGGCGGCCGTGAAGTCGAGATAGCTGAATGCGTGCGCGTCGCGAGTGCCCGGCGTAATGCCGAAATGCCGGAGCAGCGCCTCGCCGACGAGGTGCGGCGGCCGCCCGCGGGCCTCCCCGAGGCCCAGATTGACGTTCGGCTCGCGAAAGTAGGTCGGCAGGAGCTGCGCGTGGCTGTCCGTGAAGTGGAGCAGGCTCACGTTGCCGAAGCGCGGAACGTCGTAGGCCGCGCCAGCGTCGACCCCTTGCGCGAGTGCCGTCTTCGAGTCGAGTGGCAGGCCGGCGGCGGCGCCGGCGGCGAGCAGTTGCAGGAATTCGCGGCGGTTCATGGCCTCTGCAACTCGTGCAGGCGCTCAGCGCCGCGCAAAGCGCGCGCGACCCGGCACGTCACCTCCGGGCAAGCACACGCGTCCGCCCCAGCGCCCGGAGCGGCGCAGGCTGCTAGTTGTTGACGGGCGAGCGCGGGTCGAGCAGGAGGGACATGAGGTCGCGCAGCTGCGCCTCGCTCAAGAGCTTCATGTGACCGAACCGCGGCATGTTGGAGCACGCGGCGTACGCCTTGCTGTTCCAGAGCTTCCCCCACGTGTACTTGATGACCGGCGCCGCGGACGGATCGGTCAGGCTCTTCACGCCCCGGCTCTTGCCGTAGTTGTAGAGGCTCGGACCGATCGTGCCGAAGGAAATCTCCGCCTTCGTGATCTCGTGGCAGTTGTAGCACTGGCCGCCATTCTCCTTGGTGTCCGCGCTCTTGTCGGACCAGGTCATGCCGCGGCCGCTCTCGGCGAGATTCTCCCCGACCTTCCAGTCGCCGAAATACTGATCTCCGGCGGGCCACTTGATGGTCGCCAACGCTTCCT
Organism: Casimicrobiaceae bacterium; assembly: GCA_035635175.1. Lineage (GTDB taxonomy): Bacteria > Pseudomonadota > Gammaproteobacteria > Burkholderiales > Casimicrobiaceae > CAIWHR01. Next base: position 2,673 of record DASQBO010000393.1, read on the forward strand.
CCTCGATGCGCTTCGCCACCTCCGGCGACGGGGGCGTCTTGGACGAGCACGCGGACTGGCCCAGGTCCTGCCGCAGACGATCGGTCGTCGCGATGCCCTCGCCGCGGAAGGAAGACTGCATCATCTTCGCGAACTCCGCGTCGAGGTCGGCGTCCCGGGCAGCGGTCGCGCAACCCGCGATCGCCGCGGCGGCGACCAAACCGCAAATGACGTTCTTGGCGTCGATCGGCATGGCGTCGCCTCCTTCAGCGCTTCAGGGCCGGCGCGATCGACTTCGCGCCCTTGGCGTTGACGCCCATGTAGACCGCGAGGGCGATGGTCACGTCGGACCCGAACTGCGGGTACGGAAAGCGCTGCAACCGCAGGCAATCCTGCAGGCGCAGCTGCATGGTCCACATCTGGCCATTCGACACGCGGTACGCCGGCCACGCGGCAATGCCGATCCCGTCACCCGGGTTCTCGTAGAGCGCCGGCAGATCCTGCAGACGGATGCGCTTTCCCTCCTGGCCGTGGCAGCTCGCGCAAGCGAAGTCCATCGGTCCGGCACGGTAGTAGAACGCCTTCTCGCCCAGCGCATAGAACCTGCGCTCGAGGGGGTTGTCCTGCGGCAGCGCGAAACGCATGTCGCGGGACTGCCCCGAGATCCAGGTGGCGAGCGCGGTGATATTGGCCATCTCGCCCTTCCCGAACGGGGTATTGGCGAGCTCCGCGGCGTCGAAGCCCTGCAACGCGGACATGCAGGTCACGAGCCGCGATTCCACGTCTTGGACCCGCCCGGTGTCGGCGAAGTAGCGCGGGAGCTCGACCCAGGCCCCCTTGACCACTCCCGGCCCCTTTCCGAGATCGCACCGCTCGAGGCTCACCTTCTTCGGCCCGCGCGGGGTCTTCCAGAGGTCTTCGCCCTTGGCTTCGAACAGCTCGGCGGGATTGCCTTCCGCCAGCGCCTGCCGATACTTCTCGATCTCCTTGACCGAGTCCTGCCCGTAGGCGGGGGCGCAGAGCGCCACCGTCGCAAGCGCAGCGGCCGCCACGCGTTTCGCACGATTGCACACGTCAACCTCCGAGGCACGATGCGCGGCCCGCCGCGCGTGGTTCAATCGGTCCCCGCCTTCCCGCGCCCTCGCGGGCGGAGACAGCGAAGCCTTCCCGGTACCGGAGCTTCGCCGCTTCCGCGACGTGCGACGGCACGATCGCGGATTCGGGAAGGGCTTTCCCGGGTCGATGCCGCCGCACTCCCGCGTGAAGGGGGAGATGCGCAATTCCGCGCCCTCCTACGCGACGGACGCCGCCGTCGTCGCCTTGCGCATGCGTGGTCCCCCCCTCTGAGCGCGCGCCGCGTTCCCGGCGCGGCCGCAGGCTCGAAGCTACCCGATGGTCGCCTCGTCGGTGCGCTTGTCGCCCCTGTTGTCGACCCACGTCACCTGCACTTTCTCGCCTTTGGCGCCGCCCTTGAATCGGAACGACAGGAAGGGGTTCTTCGCCACGGCCGGGCCCCATTGCGCGCCGAGGACCGTCTTGCCGTTGTGCGTCACGGTCACCGTCTGAATGAACCAGGCGGGAATCACCTTGCCGGCGGCGTCCTTCCGCTGACCGGTCTCCATCTCGTGAGCCATCAGCACCTTGACCTCGGTCGAATCGCCGACGACGTTCGCCCGGATCTTCATCGGATCAGCCATGCCCGCCTCCCGTCAGCCGCCGCAACCGCCGAGCGTGACCTTGATTTGCTTGGACGCCACGTAGTACTTGCCGTCCGCCTTGACCAGCGCGTAGACGTTCGAGGTCTGGCCCATCTTGACGCGCGTGGTGATCGCGGGCTCGGTCCCCGCCGGGATGTCGAACAGCGCCGCCATCATGTTCGGGTTCTTCTCGATCAGGATGGCGATCGACTCCGTCTTCGGAATCGAGCTCGCGACGCCGACCGGCACGACGGCACCATTCTCGGCGATGTCTGGGGTCGCGACGAACGCGATGTCATTGCTCTGCGCCGGCGGCGCCCCACCCAGCGCCTTCATAGTCTCGTCCATCGCGTGCGTCTCGAAGGCGGCCTTGTTCCACGCCTGCGCCTGCGCGGCTCGCGGCGCGAGCCAGCCGGCGCCCGCGAGCACCGCAAGCAGCGCAGCGCCACCGCCCGTCTTCAGTGCATCCCTGCGTGTGGTCCCCATCGTTTCCGTTCCTCCGAAGATCCGTCGGCGCTTCCTGCCGCGCCGTTCGCGGTCGGGTGGTGTCGGCGTCCATCATACCTGCCCGATCGGCGCAGGCCGGGCCCCATCGGCAAGCGAGAATAGGGGCAGTGAATTCCGGGCGTCAATCACCCCATTTGAGTAATGGGCCCTTCCCGGAAAGGGGTGCAGCGGCACCGCGGAGCGGATACGATGCGTCATTCGCGGTCAGCGAGCTTCCCTTCCGGGTCTCCGATCGCGGTGGAAGGAGCCGGTTCATCCCATGCCCCGCCTCCCCCGCGTCGCTCGACGCCGCCTCGAGAGACGGCGCCGGTTCCTGCTCGGCCTGTTGACCGCCTTGACGATTCCGGCGGCGCGCACCGCCGCTGCGGCCAATGGGTTGACACCCACCCCGGCGCAAACCGAGGGTCCGTTCTATCCCACGCGAATTCCCGCTGACCACGACGCGGATCTCACGCAAGTTCAGGGGCACCCGGTTTCCGCGCAGGGCACACGGCTCTATCTGTCGGGGCGCGTGCTCGCCGTCGACGGCACGCCGCAAGGCGGCGCGCGCGTGGAGCTCTGGCAGTGCGACGCGCTCGGCCGCTACCATCACGCCGGCGACGAAGGGAAGCCGCGCGACGACGGCTTCCAGGGCTACGGCGTCGCCGTCACCGACGCGGACGGACGTTACGCGTTCAAGACGATCCGGCCCGTCGCCTATTCGGGACGCGTGCCGCATCTGCACATCAAGGTGCGGACCGTCGACGGCGTGAGGCTCACGACGCAGATCTATGTCAAAGGCGACTCGACGAGCGGCGACCCGGTGCTCGCGGGGGCGCCAGCGGCGATCTACGAACGGCTCGCCATGGCGCTCGTGCCCGCGAGCGGACGCGAAGCCGGGGCGCTCGCCGGCGAGTTCGACGTAGTGCTGCGATGACGGACTGCGGCGAGGATCGGCGCCGTCAGTGGACGGTCGCGGTCGACAGGAAGCGGATCAGGGCACCGGACTTGAGGCGATAGGCGCCCTCGCCCACGTCTTCCGCGCCATCGAACTCCTGGCGCGTGAACGCGATTTCCGTCTCCCCGTTGCGCGCTTCGAGCACGATGTCCTCGGGCACCGTGTCGGTGTCCGGGACGCGCAGGTACTCGGTCTCGAACACGACGCCGTCGAGGAGGACGTAGTCCGCCCCGTGCATCGCCCTGCCCAAGCTCGCCGCATCGGTGCCGATCGCCATGAGATCTCCGTCGGGGGAGTTCGACACGCCAATGTTTAAATAGACCGCCGGGAGCCGGCTTCAAGCCCATGCCGGCTCCGATGGTTCGACCCCGGGCCGGCATTCCCGTTCCGTCAGCCGGGGCGCCGACGTCGCGTCGGGCGAGTCCTAGGGAAGCTCTGCATAACCCGCGTGGCCGCGCTGCAGGGCGAAATCTGGATGAATGCGAGACGAGCGACGAAGGTCGTACCGCGTGGTACGAAGCCGAGGAGCGAGGCGAAGCAGGCGCCGGATTTCGCAGCAGCCCGGAGGGACGGGGCTTGGCGGGCGGTCTGCCTTGTCGCGCGGCTCGCGAAGGCGCCCGGCCTTGGCTGCGCCGCGCCTCATTTGGCAAATGAGGCATCCCATCCCGCCCAGCCCCGTCGCGACCGCGCGGGTTAGGCAGAGCTTCCCTAGGCGGATGACCCAGGACCGCTACGCCGAGATCCACCGGAGCCACCGGTGGGACGTTCCCGCGCGCTTCTCGATCGCG
>DASQBO010000394.1:0-18112 GCA_035635175.1 Casimicrobiaceae bacterium
GTTCCGGCCGCGGGTCTCGACGCGCGCGACGATCTCGCCGCGGCGCGAGGCGATCTTGCATTCCATGCCGCGCTGCAGCCTGCGGGCGCGCGCATCGTCGGGGTTCATGAACACGACGGCCTCGGGCACCGCGCGATGGAGCTCGACGACGCGCCGCGTCATCGTGCCGGTGTGCCAGTGCTCGAGCATGCGGCCGGTGCAGAGCCAGAGGTCGTACTCCTTGTCGGGAACCTCGACGGCGGGAACCCAGGGCAGCGCGTAGATGACCGCCTTGCCGTCGGGCTTGCCGTAGAAGCGGACGCCCTCGCCCGTCTTCACGTAGGGGTCGAAGCCTTCGCGGAAGCGCCAGAGCGTCTCCTTGCCGTCGACGACGGGCCAGCGGAGGCCGCGCACCTTGTGGTACGTCTCGAACTCGGCCAGGTCGTGCGCGTGGCCGGCGCCGAACTTCCGGTACTCCTCGAACAGCCCGCGCTGCGCGTGGAACCCGATGAGCTTCGAGTCGTCGTTGTCGAAGGCCGGCTCGAGATCCTTGAGCGGATAGCGGTTGACGACGCCGTTCGCGAAGAGGACGTCGAAGAGCGTCCGGCCCTTGTACTGCGGCTTCTTCGCGACGAGCTCGGGGGGCCACACGTCCTCGACCCTGAAGCGCTTCGAGAACTCCATGAGCTGCCAGAGATCGGAGCGTGCGTCGCCCGGCGCCTTCACCTGCTGCCGCCAGAACTGCGTACGGCGCTCGGAGTTGCCGTACGCTCCTTCCTTCTCGACCCACATCGCCGACGGCAGGATCAGGTCCGCCGAGAGCGCGGACACCGTCGGGTACGCATCGGAGACGACGACGAAGTTCTCGGGGTTGCGCCAGCCGGGGTAGGTCTCCTCGTTGATGTTCGGCCCGGCCTGCATGTTGTTGGTCGTCATCGTCCAGTAGCAGTTGAGCTTGCCGTCCTTGAGCATCCGGCTCTGCAGAACCGCGTGGAATCCCGGCTTGTCCGGAAGCGTGCCCTCGGGCAGCTGCCAGATCTCCTCGGTGAGCCGGCGGTGCTGCGGGTTCGTCACGACCATGTCGACCGGCAGCCGGTGCGAGAACGTGCCGACCTCGCGCGCCGTCCCGCACGCGGAAGGCTGCCCGGTCAGCGAGAACGGCCCGTTGCCGGGCTCGGAGATCTTGCCCGTGAGCAGATGCACGTTGTAGATCATGTTGTTGACCCACGTGCCCCGCGTGTGCTGGTTGAAGCCCATCGTCCAGTACGACACGACCTTCCGCTTCGGATCGGCGTAGATCTCGGCGAGCGCGTCGAGCTCGCGCACCGGCACGCCGGAGATCTTCGCGACCTTCTCGCCGGTGTACTCGGCGACGAACTTCGCGAACTCCTCGTAGGTGATCTTCTCGGCCGCGTTGGGGTCGCCCTGCGGATTGCCGTCCGCGCCGGCGTAGCCGTTGTTCCGCTGGTTCTTCTCTGCGGGATGGTTCGGGCGCAGCCCGTAGCCGATGTCGGTGACGCCGCGCATGAAGTTGACGTGCTTCGTCACGAACTCGGTGTTCACCTTTCCCTTGGTGATGATGTAGTTGCAGATGTAGTTCAGGATCGCCATGTCGGCCTGCGGCGTGAACACGATCGGCAGGTCGGCGAGATCGAAGCTGCGGTTCTCGAACGTCGAGAGCACGGCGACCTTCACGTGCGGCGCGGTGAGCCTGCGGTCGGCGAGCCGCGACCACAGGATCGGGTGCGCCTCGGCCATGTTGGAGCCCCAAAGCACGAACGCGTCCGCCTGCTCGAGGTCGTCGTAGCAGCCCATCGGCTCGTCGATGCCGAACGTGCGCATGAAGCCGGCGACGGCGCTCGCCATGCAGTGGCGCGCGTTGGGATCGAGGTTGTTGGTGCGGAATCCCCCCTTGAACAGCTTCGCGGCCGCGTAGCCCTCCCAGATCGTCCACTGGCCCGAACCGAACATGCCGACCGATGTGGGACCCTTCTTCGCGAGCGACTCCTTCCACTTCGCCGCCATCGTGTCGAACGCCTCGTTCCACGACACCGGCGTGAACTCGCCGCTCTTGTCGTACACGCCGTTCCTCTTGCGCAGCAGCGGCACCGTGAGCCGGTCGGCGCCGTACATGATGCGCGACAGGAAGTAGCCCTTCACGCAGTTGAGCCCCCGGTTGACCGGCGCGTCCGGGTCGCCCTGCGTCGCGACGACGCGACCGTCCTTCGTCCCGACGAGCACGCCGCAGCCGGTGCCGCAGAAGCGGCAGGGCGCCTTGTCCCACCGGATCGCGAGCTCGGCGGGCGACCTCGTGGCTTGCGCCGCCGCGTCCGCGGGAAGTTCGAGGCCGGCGACGGCGGCGGCCGCGGCCGCGGCCTGCGCCTTGATGAAGTCGCGTCGGGTCACGGTCATGGCTCAACCTCCTGGGGGATGGGGTTGTCGTCGCCATACTGGTAGACGAGCGACACCGAGAGCACGCCCTCGATTGCGCGGATCGCGACGAAGGCGTCGGCCGCGTCGGCGGCGCGGTCGTGGTCGGTCACGACGACGATGCGGCCGGCGGTGTCCGTCGCGCGCACCTCGACTCCCGGCATCCGTTCGAGCGCGGCGCCCACGGCGGCACGGGTGTCGGGAGACGCGCGGACGAGCAAGCTCGAAATGTTCATCGCCGGCCTCCGGCTGCGATTGGCGTCACAATATCTGTCGCGCGAGCCGTGGGCGGCTCGGCGCACGGCAATCGTCCACGGGTTTTTCCGCTCGGGCCTTGATTTGGGGCAATAAGAGGCATCGCCCCTCCAGCGGCAGGGGATGTGGGCGGCGGTTCCGCGAGCGAGCGCGGCGGCCGGCCCCGAGAGCGCACGACGCGACGATTGACGATAATCAAGGCCTTTCGGCCGGAATGGCGCAATCCTGCCCGTCCGGCCAGCTTTACCCCCTCGATCGACCGTGGACCAACTCCAGAAACTCAGCGCGAAGCTCGTCGGGATCCAGATCTTCTTCCTGCTCGTCGCGCTCTTCTCGATCGGGCTGACGCTCTTCGTGTCGTGGCGGCTCGAAGGGAGCGCCGCGGCGATCAACGACGCGGGCAGCTTGCGGATGCGCACCTATCGCCTCGCGTATCTTGCACAGCCGGCGGTCGACGGCACGCCGGCGGCCGATGGGAACGCTGCGCTCATTCGCCGGGACATCGAGGCGTTCGAGTCGGTCGTCGCGACGCTGCGCGCGGGCGACCCGGTCCGGCCCCTGTTCGTGCCGCGCACGGCGGCGATCGACGCGGCTTTCGCCGACCTCGACCGCGAGTGGCGTGCGCTGCGCCCGTCGCTCGATCGCGCGGCCGCAGGGACGCCGCTCGACGTGGCCCGGCCGCGCATCGAGGGGTTCGTGACGGTCGTGAATCACTTCGTCGCCACGCTCGAGCAGGACATCGCGGGTGCCACCGAGCTCCTCCGCACGATCCAGCTCGCGCTGGTCGCGCTCGCGATCGCCGGCACCGTCGCGCTCATCTACCTGTCGTTCCTGTTCATCGTCCGTCCGGTCCACCAGCTCGAGACCGGCCTCGCGCGGATGGAGCGGGGCGACTTCACCGTGCGTCTGCCGGTCGAGTCGAAGGACGAATTCGGCGCGCTCGCGGCCGGGTTCAACCGGATGGCGGAAAAACTGCAGGAATCCTACGGCAACCTCGAGAGCCGGGTCGCGGAGAAGACCCGGTCCCTCGCGGCACAGAACGCCCGGCTCGCAACGCTCTACGACATGACCGTGCTGCTCAACGCTCCCGGCACGCAGGAGGATCTCTGCCGCGGCTTCCTGCGCCGGCTGATCGCGGTGACGCGCGCCGACGGCGGCGCGGTGCGCCTTGCGTCGCGGGACGGCGAGATGCTGCACCTCCTGGTCGAGGAGGGCCTCCCGGCCAGCCTCGTCGAGCGGGAGCGCTGCCTCGAGCGGGGCGCCTGCGCGTGCGGCGACGCCGCCGGGCGTGGCGTCGCGATCGTGCACGCCTTCTCGGGGCGGCGCGCGCCCGTGTCGGTAACCCTCGCGCATTGCAGGGAGGCGGGATTTCGGACGGTCGCGGCGTTCCCGATCGCCGCGCAGCAGCAGGTGCTCGGTGTCTTCAACCTCTTCTTCCGCGAGAGGCACGACATCGGGAGCGACGAGCGGAACATGCTCGAAAGCCTCGGCCGGAATCTCGGTGTCGCGATCGAGAGCCTGCGGCTCGGCTCGCGCGAGCGCGAGCTCGCAATCGCCGAGGAGCGCAACATGCTCGCGCAGGAGCTGCACGACTCGATCGCCCAGGCGCTCGCTTTCCTGAACCTGCAGGTGCAGATGCTGCGCAAGGCGCTGGCCGCGCCCGACGCCGACGAGGCGATGCGCGTCCTCGACGAGATCGAGGCCGGTGTCCGGGAATCCTACGCGGACGTGCGCGAGCTGCTCGTGCACTTCCGCACGCGCGTGGGCGAGGGGGACATCGAGCACGGCGTGCGCACGCTGCTCGCGCGCTTCGAGCACCAGACGGGCATCGCGACTGAGCTCAGCACCTCGGGCTCCGCGATTCCGCTCGCGCCCGACGACCAGCTGCAGGTGATGCACATCCTGCAGGAGGCGCTTTCGAACGTGCGCAAGCACGCGGGGGCGAAGCGCGTCGAGGTCGATCTCGCGCGCGGGCCGGGGTACATCTTCGCAGTGCGGGACGACGGCAGGGGATTCGAGCCGGGGATGGCCGCGGGCGGGGCGGACCACGTGGGCCTGCGGATCATGCACGAGCGCGCGGCGCGGATCGGCGCGGAGGTCGACGTGAGGTCGGCGCTCGGGCACGGCACCGCGGTCGTGCTGCGCGTCCCCGTCCCGCGGGCCGAGGCGGCGTGAGTGCCGCGCGGGAGCCTCCCATGAGCGAGCCGCCGCCCGCGGCCGGCGAGCGCATCCGGATCGCCGTGGTCGACGATCACACGCTGTTCCGCCGGGGCATCATCGCGCTCCTCTCGCGGGTGCCCGACTTCGTGATCGTCGGCGAGGCCGCCGACGGCGCCGAGGGGATCAAGCTCGTCGCGCGGCACAAGCCCGACGTCGTGCTGCTCGACCTGCACATGCCCGGCATCTCGGGGGCCGAGGCGATGAAGGCGATCCTCGCGCAGGCGCCGGAAACGCAGGTGGTCATGCTGACGGTGTCCGAGGACGCCGAGGACCTGATGACCGCGCTGCGCTCGGGCGCGGGGGGCTACCTCCTCAAGAACATCGACAGCGACTTTCTCGTCGACTCCATTCGCCGCGCCGCGGGCGGCGACTCCGTGATCTCGCCGGAGATGACGGCGAAGCTGGTGCGCGGGATCCGGGGCGAGCCCGCCCCCTCGCCGCAACCGGCGCTGTCGCCGCGCGAGCGCGAGATCCTGGGTTTCCTCGCACGCGGCGCGAGCAACAAGGAGATCGCGCGCGACCTCGCCGTGGCCGAAAGCACGGTCAAGATCCACGTGCAGCACATTCTGCGCAAGCTCGCGCTGTCGAGCCGCGTCCAGGCCGCGGTCTGGGCGGTCGAGCAGGGCGTCGTCGCCAAGCCCTAGCAGCGCCTCAGCAGCGGACCTCCGCGCCGCGCGCGGAGTACCAGCGCCACGTCACGAGCATGCAGACCAGGTAGTAGGCGCTGAAGAACAGCAGCGCGCCCACGGGGCTGCCGGAGTACTCGATCGACGTGCCGTATGCGATCGGGATGAAGAACCCGCCGAACGCGGCGACAGCCGAGCTGAAGCCCAGCGTGGCGGCGCCCTCGGCGCTGCCGAGGCGCCGCGCTTCGTCGAGGGCCGCGGCGTCGCGCGAATCCGTCACACCGCGCTCGCGCAGCGTGCGGAAGATGATCGGGATCATCCGGAACGTCGAGCCGTTGCCCACGCCGGCCGCGACGAACAGCACGAGGAACGCCGCGAAGAAGCCGGCCACGCTGCCGCTGCCGGGACCAGCGGTCGGCAGGAACAGCATCGCGGCCAGCGCGGCGACCGACATCGCGAGGAACACCCAGACGGTGATGATCGCGCCGCCGACGCGGTCGGCGAGCCAGCCGCCGATCGGCCGCACGAGCGCCGCGAGCACCGGCCCGATGAACGCGAACTTGAACGCGTCGACCGCGGGGAACTCCGTGTTGACGAGCATGGGGAATCCGGCCGCGAGCCCGATGAACGACCCGAACGTTCCCGTGTAGAGCCAGCTCATCCGCCACTGGTGCTTGTGGCGCAGGATCGCGACCTGCTCCGCGAATCCGGCGCGCACGGTTGCGATGTTGTCCATCCCGAACCACGCGGCGATCGCCGACAGCGCGATCAGCGGCACCCAGATGAAGCCGGCGTTCTGCACCCAGATCTGCGTGGCGACGCCGGCGACCTCGCGCGTCTGCGGCTTGCCGCCGAGGATCAGCAGCGCGCCGCCGTACATCGCGAGCGGCGCGATCAGCTGCGCGAGGCCGACGCCGAGGTTGCCCACGCCCGCGTTGGCGCCGAGCGCGGTTCCCTGCAGCCGCTTGGGGTAGAAGAAGCTGATGTTCGCCATCGACGACGAGAAGTTGCCGGCGCCGAGGCCGCACAAGAGCGCGATCGCCGCGAACACCGCGTAGTTGGTCGTGGGGTCCTGGACGGCGAAGCCGATCCACAGCATGGGGAGCAGCAGCATGGTCGTGCTCCACACGGTGAAGTTGCGCCCGCCGAAGATCGGCACGACGAACGCGTACGACGCGCGGAACACCACGCCCGAGAGTCCGGGCAACGCGGCGAGCCAGAACAGCTGGTTGGTCGAGAACTTGAACCCGATCTGCGGGAGCTCGACGACGACCACGCTCCAGACCACCCAGACGGCGAAGGCGAGGAGGAGAGCGGGCATCGACAACCAGAGATTGCGATGGGCGATACGCCGGCCCGTCGCCGCCCAGAAGGCTTCGTCGTCCGGCCGCCAGTCGACCAGCCGGTGGCGCCGGCCGCGTGTTGGCTCGATCAGCTCCGCGCCGGCCAGCGCCGCGCGCGCGTCCGTGTGCCGGGCGAGGATCGCCTCGCGCTCGTTCCGCTCGGCGACCCACATCCAGATCATCGTGACGACGACGACGAGGGTCATCAGCATGAAGCAGCTGCTGCGCACGCCGACGACGTCGGCCGCCACGCCGAACATGATCGGCAGCGTGAAGCCGCCGAGGCCGCCGATGACCCCGACGATCCCGCCGACCACGCCCATGTTCTTCGGGTAGTGGTCGGCGAGGCTGCGGTAGACGCTTGCCTTGCCGAATCCCTGCGCCAGCCCGAGGACGAAGATCAGCACGGTGAACAGCACCAGGCCGACGCCGATGTCGTACGACGTGTCGCCCTTGATGCCGTGCACGATCATCGTCGTCGGGGGGTACGACAGCAGGAACATGCACGCCAGGCTCACCCACATGACCCACCAGGTGACCGTGTTGCCGCCCCACTTGTCGGAGGCCCATCCCCCGAGCGCGCGGATCGCGCCCGACGGCAGGTCGAACAGGATGGTGAGGAACGCGGCCGTGGCGAGCGGCAGCCCGTACTGGCCGACGTAGTACTTGGGCAACCACAGCGCCAGCGCCACGAACGCGCCGAAGACGAAGTAGTAGGCGAGCCCGAAGCGCCACACGCGCGCGTCGAGCAGCGGCGCGAGCTGCTCGGCCAGCGAGGGGTGGCGACGCGCGGCGGCGTCCTTCCGGTGCATCGGATCGGGGGACGTCGTGAACCAGAACAGGAGGGCGGTCACGAGCATCGCGACCGCATAGACCTGCGGCACGCCGCGCCACGAGCCGGTGGCCGACGCGGCGATGATCAGCGGCGCGATGAACTTGGTGAGCGACGACCCGGCATTGCCGGCGCCGAAGATGCCCATCGCCGTGCCCTGGCGCTCCTTGCTGAACCACGCGGACGTGTAAGCGATTCCGACCGCGAACGAACCGCCCGCCACGCCGACGAAGAGGCCGAGCACCAGGTACTGCCAGTATTCGGTCGCGTAGGCGAGGATCCAGCAGGGGACGACCACGGCGAGCATCTGCAGGAAGTAGACGATGCGCCCGCCGTAGCGGTCGGTGAGGACGCCGAGCGGCAGGCGGATCAGCGAGCCGGTGAGCACCGGCGTCGCCACCAGCAGCCCGAACTCGGTCTCGTTGAGGTTGAGCTCGGCCTTGATCTTGATCCCGATGACCGAGAACATCACCCACACGGCGAAGTTCACCGCGAAGGCCACCGTGCTCGCCGCCAGCGCGGAGATCTGCTCGCGGCTCAATCCCGGACCGCCGCCCGTCGCGGCGCTCGTCGCGGCTGTCATCACGATTCTCCCTGTCGATCCCGACTCGTCTCTTGCCGGAGCTGCGCGCGCCGGCGGGCCGCGGTCAGGATAGCCGCACAAGGGGGCGGAACCCCATAGTTCCATCGAACTATCCGGCATCCTCCTTTCGCCGAAGCTCGGGCATGCGACCGGGGAATGCCCTGCGCGCGCGCCGCGGCCGAGAATGCGGCCACGCCCGTCGCGGCTCGCGCCGCACCGGCCCCCAAATCAGGGAGAACACGATGGATACGAGGACCACGCAACCCCTCGCGACGACGCCGCCTCGGACCGCGGAGGTCGTCGACTGGCGCCCCGAGGACGAGGCGTTCTGGGAGCGGACGGGGAAGCGGGTCGCGTACCGCAACCTCGCGCTCTCGGTGCCCGCGCTCCTCTGCGGCTTCGCCGTGTGGGGCATGTGGGGCATCATCACCGTGCAGATGCTGAACCTCGGCTTCCCGTTCACTCAGGCCGAGCTCTTCACGCTCACCGCCATCGCGGGCATCGCCGGCGCGACGATGCGCATCCCCGCGTCGTTCTTCATCCGCCTCGCGGGCGGCCGGAACACGATCTTCCTCACGACCGCGATGCTGCTCGCGCCCGCGATCGGGACGGGCATCGTGCTGCAGCACAAGGACTGGCCGCTGTGGGCGTTCCAGCTGATGGCGCTGTGGTCGGGCGTGGGCGGCGGAAACTTCGCGAGCTCGATGTCGAACATCAGCACGTTCTTTCCGAAACGGCTCCAGGGCACCGCGCTCGGCATCAACGCCGGCGTCGGCAACTTCGGGGTCACGACGATGCAGATCGTGATCCCGCTTTGCATGACCGTCGGCATCTTCGGTGCGCTCGGCGGCGCTCCGGAGATCCTCGTCAAGGACTCGGGATGGATCTTCGGCAAGATCCCCGCCGGCACGCCGACGTGGATCCAGAACGCGGGCTTCGCCTGGGTGCTCTCTCTGGTCCCGCTGTCGATCCTCTGCTGGTTGGGGATGAACAACCTGAAGACGGTGTCGCCGGACACGGGCAACCCGATCGTCGCGTTCCTGAAGATCACCTATCTCTACACGCTGGCGTTCATCCCGTCCATTCTCGGCCTCTACCTGTACCTGCCGAAGCCCACCGGACTCGGGCTCATCAGCATGTGGGTCGCGATACCCCTCGACATCGTGGCCGCGCTGGTGGTGATGCGGCTCGCGGCCTTCGGCACGATGAAGGAGGGCATCGCCAAGCAGTTCGCGATCTTCCGCGACAAGCACACGTGGTCGATGACGGCGCTCTACATCGTGACCTTCGGCTCGTTCATCGGCTTCTCGATGGCGCTGCCGCTCGCGATGAAGGTGATCTTCGGCGTGAGCCACGTGCCGGATGCCAACGGCGTGATGCAGCACACGGCGCCGAATCCCAACGCGCCGGCGGTGCTCGCCTACGCGTGGATCGGCCCGTTCGTCGGCGCGGCGGTGCGTCCGATCGGCGGCTGGATCTCGGACAAGGTGGGCGGCTCGATCGTCACGCAGATCATCTCGGTCGTGATGGTGGTCACGTCGATCGCGGTCGGCCACGTGATGCTCCTCGCGTACAACTCGGCGGCGCCCGAGCAGTACTTCCTCGCGTTCATGCTGCTCTTCGTGGTGCTGTTCGCGGCGAGCGGCATCGGCAACGGCTCGACGTTCCGCTCGATCGGGGTGATCTTCGACCGCACGCAGGCCGGCCCGGTGCTGGGCTGGACGTCCGCGGTCGCGGCGTACGGCGCATTCGTCGCGCCCATCGTCATCGGCAATCAGATCAACGCCGGCAGCCCGCAGGTCGCGATGTACGGCTTCGCCGTGTTCTACGCGGTGTGCCTCGGTCTCAACTGGTGGTTCTACCTCCGCCGCAACGCGTACGTGAAGAACCCGTGACCGGATTGGAGCACCCGCGCCGGCGGCATCGACGGCTCGCGGCCGGCGCGGGTCGCACGCGATCGGGTGCCGGAGCATGAGCACGATGGCGCCGAAGCTCGCGCATTGGGAACCCGACGACGCCGGCTTCTGGCGGCGCGAGGGCGCGCAGGTCGCGCGGCGCAATCTCGTGCTGTCGATTCCCGCGCTCGTGCTCTCGTTCGCTGTGTGGATGGTGTGGAGCGTGCTCGTGGTCGAGCTCCCGCACGTGGGATTCCGCTTCACCCCGAACCAGTTGTTCTGGCTCGCGGCGCTGCCCGGCCTCGCAGGCGGGACCCTGCGCTTCTTCTTCGCGTTCATGGTGCCGATGTTCGGCGGCCGCACGTGGACCGTCGTGTCGACGGGGGCGCTGCTCGTCCCGGTGCTGGGCGTGGGGTTCGCGATCCAGGACCCGGCGACCGGGTATCCCGTGTTTCTCGCCCTCGCGCTTCTCGCCGGCATCGGCGGGGGAAATTTCGCGTCGAGCATGGCGAACATCAGCTTCTTCTACCCCGCCGAGCGCAAGGGCGCGGCGCTCGGCTGGAACGCCGGTCTCGGCAACCTCGGCGTGGTGCTCGCTCAGGTCGTGGTGCCGGTCGTGATCGCCGGCGGCATGTTCGCGGCGCTCGGAGGCCCTCCGCAGACGTGGAGCGACGGGACTTCGACGCGCGACGTCTGGCTGCAGAACGCGGGCTTCGCCTGGGTGCCGCTCATCGTCGTCACGGCGCTCGCCGCCTGGTTCGGGATGGACGACTTGGCTCCGGTGCGCGCGTCGGTCGCCGACCAGGCCATCGTGTTCGTCCGGCGCCAGACGTGGCTCCTGTCGTGGCTCTATCTCGGGACCTTCGGCTCGTTCATCGGCTTCGCCGCGGGCTTTCCGCTCCTCGCCGAGACCGAGTTCGCGGGCGTCGGCGCGAGCGCGTACGCCTTCGTGGGACCGCTGCTCGGCGCGCTCGCGCGACCGGTCGGCGGCATCCTGGCGGACCGTCACGGCGGCGCCCGGGTCGCGCTCGCGTGTTTCGTCGCGATGGCGGCGGCGGTGCTTCTGCTGCTCGTGGCCGGCAGCAGCGCTCCGCTCGCCTATCCGGCGTTCCTCGCGCTCTTCTGCGTGCTCTTCGTCGCGAGCGGCGCGGGCAACGGCGCCGTGTTCCAGATGGTGCCGGCGGCGTTCGTCGCCGACCGCCGGCGGGCGCTGGCCGGCCAGCGCGACGCGGCGCAGCGCGCGCTGCGCGAAGGGACGCTCGAGAGCGCGGCGGCGCTGGGGCTCGCGTCGGCGATCGCCGCGTTCGGCGGCTTCTTCATCCCGAAGGCGTACGGGACGGCGCTCGCGCTGACCGGCGGCACCACGGCCGCGCTCTGGGCCTTCCTCGTCTTCTACCTGTCCTGCGTAGCCGTCACGTGGCGGTACTACGCGCGTCCCGGCGCGATGACGCCGGGGTGACCCACGGCATTCCTCTGGGCCTGCCATCCGGGAGCTTCCGATGAGCCACTTTCTTGACCGCTTGACGTACTTCACGCGCGAACGCGAGACCTTCGCCGACGGCCACGGCGTCGTGACGACCGAGGACCGCACGTGGGAGCGCGCCTACCGCGACCGCTGGGCGCACGACAAGGTCGTCCGCTCGACGCACGGCGTGAACTGCACGGGCTCTTGCAGCTGGAAGATCTACGTCAAGGGCGGGGTCGTCACGTGGGAGACGCAGCAGACCGACTATCCGCGCACCCGTCCCGACATGCCCAACCACGAGCCGCGGGGATGCGCGCGCGGCGCGTCGTACTCCTGGTATCTGTACAGCGCCAACCGGGTCAAGTACCCGATGGTGCGCGGACGCCTGCTGCGGCTGTGGCGCGCGGCACGGCAGACGCTCGGGCCCGTCGAGGCGTGGGCGTCGATCGTCGAGGATCCGGAGAAGGCGAAGTCGTACAAGGCCGTGCGCGGCCTCGGCGGCTTCGCACGCTCGAGCTGGGACGAAGTCAACGAGATCATCGCCGCGGCGAACGTCTACACGATCAAGCGCTACGGCCCGGATCGCGTGGTCGGCTTCTCGCCGATTCCGGCGATGTCGATGGTCAGCTACGCGGCCGGCAGCCGCTACCTGTCGCTGATCGGCGGCGTCTGCATGAGCTTCTACGACTGGTACTGCGACCTCCCGCCGTCGTCACCGCAGGTCTGGGGCGAGCAGACCGACGTGCCCGAGTCGGCCGACTGGTACAACTCGACGTTCATCATGGCCTGGGGCAGCAACGTCCCGCAGACGCGCACGCCCGACGCGCACTTCTTCACCGAGGTCCGCTACAAGGGGGCGAAGGTCGTCGCCGTCACGCCCGATTACGCGGAGGTCTCGAAGCTCGCCGATCTGTGGCTGCATCCGACCCAAGGCACCGACGCCGCGCTCGCGATGGCGATGGGGCACGTGATCCTGAAGGAGTTCCACCTCGAGCGGCCTTCGTCGTACTTCCAGGACTACTGTCGCCGCTACACGGACATGCCGATGCTCGTGCGGCTCGTCAAGCGCGGCCGCCACCTCGTGGCCGACCGCCTCCTCCGCGCGTCCGACTTCGGGGACCGGCTGGGGCAGGCGAACAACCCGGAATGGAAGACGGTCGCGATCGACGAGGGCACCGGGAAGCCGGTGTCACCGCAGGGATCGATCGGCTACCGCTGGGGGCAGAAAGAGGGCGGCGATCTCGGGAAGTGGAATCTCGAGACGAAGGAGGGCGGCGCCGGCGCCGAGACGAGGCTCCGGTTGACGCTCGTCGACGCCCGCGACGACGTGGTGCCGGTCGCCTTTCCCTACTTCGGCGGCATCGCGCACGAGCGCTTCCGCCACAACGACCAGGGGACCGACATCCTGCTGCGCAACGTCCCGGTGCGGAAAGTCGCGCTGGCCGACGGCGAGGCCTGGGTCGCGACCGTCTTCGATCTGCTCTGCGCGAACTACGGCATCGACCGCGGCCTGGGCGGCGACGGCGTCGCGAAGAGCTACGACGACGACGTCCCGTACACGCCCGCGTGGCAGCAGAAGATCACGGGCGTCCCGGCGGATCAGGTGATCGCCGTCGCGCGGCAGTTCGCCGACAACGCCGACAAGACCAAGGGCAAGTCGATGGTCATCATCGGCGCCGCGATGAACCACTGGTTCCACAGCGACATGAACTACCGCGGCATCATCAACATGCTGATGATGTGCGGCTGCATCGGGCAGTCGGGCGGCGGATGGGCGCACTACGTCGGACAGGAGAAGCTCCGGCCGCAGACCGGCTGGACGGCGCTCGCGTTCGCGCTCGACTGGCACCGGCCGCCGCGGCAGCAGAACTCCACGTCCTTCTTCTACGCGCACACCGACCAGTGGCGCTACGAGAAGCTCGACGTGCGGGAGATCCTCTCGCCGCTCGCCGACCCCAACGAGTACACCGGAAGCCTGATCGACTTCAACGTCCGCGCCGAACGGATGGGGTGGCTCCCGAGCGCACCGCAGCTCGAGACCAATCCGATCCAGGTGTGCAGGGACGCGGCCGCCGCCGGCGCCGACCCGAAGGACTACGCCGCCAGGATGCTCAAGTCGGGCGCGCTGCGGATGTCGTGCGAGGATCCGGACAACCCCGCGAACTTCCCGCGCAACCTGTTCGTCTGGCGCTCGAACCTGCTCGGGAGCTCGGGCAAGGGCCACGAATACTTCCTCAAGCACCTGCTCGGCACCCGGCACGGCGTGCAGGGCAAGGACCTGGGCAGCTTCGGCGGCGCGAAGCCCGAGGAGGTCGTCTGGCACGACGAAGCGCCGGAGGGAAAGCTCGACCTCCTGACGACGCTCGACTTCCGCATGTCGACGACGTGCCTGTACTCGGACATCGTGCTGCCGACGGCGACGTGGTACGAGAAGAACGACCTCAACACGTCGGACATGCACCCGTTCATCCATCCGCTGTCGGCCGCGGTCGACCCGGTGTGGGAGTCGCGCAGCGACTGGGAGATCTACAAGGGGATCGCGAAGAAGTTCTCCGAGGTCGCCGTCGGCCACCTCGGCGTCGAGAAGGAAGTCGTGCTCACGCCCACGCTCCACGACACGCCGACCGAGCTCGCGCAGGCGACCGACGTGCGCGACTGGAAGCGCGGCCAGTGCGACCTGGTGCCGGGCAAGACGGCGCCGCAGATCACCGTCGTCGAGCGCGACTACCCGAACACGTACCGCAAGTTCACCGCGCTCGGCCCGCTGATGGCGAAGATCGGCAACGGCGGCAAGGGCATCGCCTGGAACACCGAGCACGAGGTCAGCAATCTCGCCAATCTCAACTACACGGTCGCCGAGGACGGCGTGACCAAGGGGCTGCCGCGGATCGAGACCGACATCGACGCGGCCGAAGTCGTGCTGATGCTCGCGCCCGAGACCAACGGCGAAGTGGCCGTCAAGGCGTGGCAGGCGCTGTCGAAGATCACCGGCCGCGAGCACGCGCACCTCGCGCGGACCAAGGAGGACGAGAAGATCCGCTTCCGCGACATCCAGGCGCAGCCGCGCAAGATCATCTCGAGCCCGACGTGGAGCGGCATCGAGTCCGAGCACGTGAGCTACAACGCGGGCTACACCAACGTCCACGAGCTGATCCCGTGGCGGACGCTCACCGGCCGGCAGCAGTTCTACCAGGATCACAAGTGGATGCTGGCGTTCGGCGAGGGACTGTGCGTCTACCGGCCGCCGGTCGACGTCAAGGCCGTCGCGCCGATCCAGGGGCGCAAGCCGAACGGCAACCCGGAGGTCGTGCTGAACTTCATCACGCCGCACCAGAAGTGGGGCATCCACTCGACCTACACCGACAACCTGATCATGCTGACGCTCTCACGCGGAGGGCCGATCGTCTGGCTGTCGGAGGTCGACGCCGCGAAGGCGGGCATCGTCGACAACGACTGGATCGAGCTCTACAACGTGAACGGCGCGATCGTCGCCCGCGCCGTCGTGAGCCAGCGCGTGGCGGGCGGCATGTGCCTCATGTATCACGCGCAGGAGAAGATCGTGAACACGCCCGGCTCGGAGATCACCGGCACGCGCGGCGGCATCCACAACTCGGTGACGCGGATCGTCGTCAAGCCGACGCACATGATCGGCGGCTACGCGCAGCAGGCGTACGGGTTCAACTATTACGGGACCGTCGGCACGAACCGCGACGAATTCGTCGTCGTGCGCAAGCTCGCGACCGTGGACTGGCTCGACGCGCCGGCGGCGACGCCGGCGCAGGGCTGAAGGAGACGACGATGAAGATTCGCGCCCAGATCGGAATGGTGCTGAACCTCGACAAGTGCATCGGCTGCCACACGTGCTCGGTCACGTGCAAGAACGTCTGGACGAGCCGCGAGGGGATGGAGTACGCGTGGTTCAACAACGTCGAGACCAAGCCGGGGATCGGCTATCCGAAGGAGTGGGAGAACCAGGACCGGTGGAACGGGGGGTGGATCCGCCGTGCCGACGGCCGGCTCGAGCCCAGGCAGGGCGGGAAGTGGACGATCCTGATGAAGCTCTTCGCCAATCCCAACCTCCCGCAGATCGACGACTACTACGAGCCGTTCACGTTCGACTACGAGCACCTGCACACGGCGCCGGAGATGCAGGCGGCGCCGGTCGCGCGGCCGCGCAGCCTCATCACCGGCCAGCGGATGGAGAAGATCGAATGGGGGCCGAACTGGGAGGAGATCCTGGGCGGCGAGTTCGCGAAGCGCGGGCGCGACAGCAATTTCCGCGACATCGAGAAGGAGATCTACGGCCAGTTCGAGAACACCTTCATGATGTACCTGCCGCGGCTGTGCGAGCACTGCCTCAATCCCACGTGCGTCGCGTCGTGCCCGTCGGGGTCGATCTACAAGCGCGAGGAGGACGGCATCGTGCTGATCGACCAGGACAAGTGCCGGGGCTGGCGGATGTGCGTCTCGGGCTGCCCGTACAAGAAGATCTACTACAACTGGGCGACGGGCAAGGCCGAGAAGTGCATCTTCTGCTATCCGCGGATCGAGGCGGGGCAGCCGACCGTGTGCTCGGAGACGTGCGTCGGCCGCATTCGCTACCTGGGCGTGCTGCTCTACGACGCCGACCGCATCGCGGCCGCCGCGGCGGTCGAGGACCCGAAGGCGCTCTACGAGGCGCAGCTCGGCATCTTCCTCGATCCGAACGACGAGAAGGTGATCGCGCAGGCGCGGCGCGACGGCGTGCCCGAGGCGTGGCTCGAGGCGGCGAAGGGGTCGCCCGTCTACAAGATGGCCGTCGACTGGCGCGTGGCGCTGCCGCTGCACCCCGAGTACCGGACGCTGCCGATGGTGTGGTACGTCCCGCCGCTCTCGCCGATCCAGGCCGCCGCCAACGCCGGCGACGTCGGCACCTTCGGCGCGCTGCCCGACGTCCGCGCGCTGCGGATTCCGGTGCAGTACCTCGCGAACCTGCTGACCGCCGGCGACGAGAGACCGGTGGTCGTCGCGCTCGAGCGCATGCTGGCGATGCGCGCGTACATGCGCGACCGTCACGTCGAGAATCGCGAGAACGCCGAGGTCCTGCGACAGGTCGGGCTCGCGCCGGAGACCGTCGCCGACATGTACCGTTACATGGCGATCGCGAACTACGAGGACCGCTTCGTCATCCCGACGGCGCACCGCGAGTACGCGGAGAACGCGTTCGACGTCCGCGGGGGCTGCGGCTTCTCGTTCGGCAACGGCTGCTCGGAAGGCGAGAGCGGCACCTCGCTCTTCGGCGGCAAGGGCAGGAAGACGATTCCGATCAAGGTGACCGCATGAGAACGACGACGCATCGCGGCTACAAGGCGCTGGGAGCGCTGCTCGGCTACCCGTCGCCGGAGCTCATCGCGGCGCTCCCGGAGATATCCGCGGCGCTCGGAAGCGAACGCCGGTTTTGCCGCGCGACGCGGGCGGGGCTCGCGGCGCTCGTCGCCGAGCTCGGGCGAGGCGACCCGATCGGCGTTCAGGAGCGCTACGTGGAGACGTTCGACCGCGGACGCCGGACGTCGCTGCATCTCTTCGAGCACGTGCACGGCGAATCGCGCGGGCGCGGGCAGGCGATGGTCGATCTCCGCACCGCGTACGCCCGCGAAGGCTTCGTCCTCGCTGCGAACGAGCTGCCGGACTACCTGCCGGTCCTGCTTGAATTCGTCGCGGAGCGCCCGGAAGCCGGGCGCGAGATGCTCGCCGACTGCGCGCACATCGTGCGGGGGATCGGCGAGGCGCTGCGCGACCGCGGCAGCGGCTACGCGGCCGTGCTCGCGGGCATTCTCGACCTCGCCGGCGAGCGCGGGCTCGGGATACCCTCCGCGGCGCCGCCCGCCGAGCGCGAGAAATCGCTCGACGAGGAATGGGCGGAGGAGCCGGTGTTCTTCGGCCCGCCTAACGGGCGCGGGTGCGGCACCGGCGCCCCCGCGTCCTCCGTGGTGCGCGTCGTACCGCGGCGCGCCTGATTCACACGTCCGGGAGCCATCGCGATGTCCTACCTCGACACCTTCCTGTTCGGCATCTATCCGTACCTCGCGCTCGCCGTCTTCTTCGTGGGCAGCCTCGTGCGCTTCGACCGCGACCAGTACACCTGGAAGAGCGATTCCTCGCAGCTGCTGCGCGCAGGACAGCTCCGCTGGGGCTCGAATCTGTTCCATATCGGCATCCTGGGCATCTTCTTCGGCCATCTGGTCGGGCTGCTGACGCCGCTTCCGGTGTGGCACGCGCTCAACGTCGAGCCCGGGGCGAAGCAGATGCTCGCGATCGTCGCGGGCGGCATCGCGGGGCTCGTGTGCCTCGTCGGCCTCGTGCTCCTGCTCCAGCGCCGACTGGGCGAGCCCCGCATCCGCGCGACGACGCGCACGATGGACATCGTCGTGCTCTTGCTCCTGCTCGCGCAGCTGCTGCTCGGCCTCTTCAGCATCACGGTGTCGGCGCGCCATCTCGACGGCGG
>DASQBO010000395.1:0-8480 GCA_035635175.1 Casimicrobiaceae bacterium
CCGCCGCGGCGTTGCCGCGCGCGAATGCCGGGTGCGCGGCGAGGAAGCGGGCGACGACCGCGTCATTCTCGTCGTCGAGCACGCTGCACGTCGCGTAGACGAGCCGGCCGCCGGGCCTCACGAGCGTCGCCGCGGCCGCGAGGATTGCGTCCTGCTTGCGCGCGAGCTCCGTGACCGCCGCTTCCGTCTGCCTCCACTTGAGGTCGGGATTGCGCCGCAGCGTCCCGAAGCCCGTGCAGGACGCGTCGACCAGCACGCGGTCGAGCTTGCCCGCGAGCCGCTTGATCTTCGCGTCGCGCTCGCCCTCGAGCTGCTGCGGATGGACGTTCGACAGGCCGGAGCGCGCAAGCCGCGGCTTCAGCGCCGCGAGCCGCTTCGCCGAGACGTCGAACGCGTAGAGCCGGCCCTGCGAGCGCATCAGCGCGCCGAGGAGCAGCGTCTTGCCGCCGGCGCCCGCGCAGAAGTCGGCGACCATCTCGCCGCGGCGCGGCGCGACGAGGTAGCCGACGAGCTGGCTCCCTTCGTCCTGCACCTCGAGCGTGCCGTCGGCGACGAGGGGGTGGCGCGCGAGCGACGGTCGGCCGGCGACGCGGAGCCCGAGCGGTGAGTACGGCGTCGCGACGGCGTCGAGCCCGGACGCGGCGAGCGCCACGCGCGCCGCGTCGCGCGTCGACTTCTGCGGGTTGACGCGCAGATCGAGCGGCGCCGGCGCGAGCCACGCCCGGGCGAGCGCCGTACGCTCGGCGTCCCCATACGATGCGCCGAGACGGCCCCAGAGCCAGTCGGGAAGGTCGGCCGCCACGGCGGGTGGCAGTTCCTCGCCCTGGCGCGACTTGAAAGCGGCGAGCCACGCGGCGTCGGCCGCCGACACGAGCGGACCGATCTCCCGCACGCTGTGCCCGAGCTCTCGCACGACGACGGCGAGCGCGAGCTTCCTCGGGTCGGCGGTCTGCGCAAGCGCCTCGAGCGAGCGGCGGCGGCGCAGCCAAGCGAACACGGCGTCGGAGACGAGCGCGCGATCGTGCTGCCCCATCGCCGGATGGCGGCGGAAGAACGCGTGCAGCAGCGCATCCGCCGGAGTCCCGAGCGGACGCACGGCGTCGATCGCGGCCGCGATGCCCGCGAGCTGGTTCGCCCGGAGCGTCATTGCGCGGCGGCGTCGGGATCCGCGCGAATCGTCTCGAGCAGCGCCTCGAACGTCCCCCGCGGCCCGGTGTAGCGGATCTTCACGGGGATGAAGTGGAGCTTGGGCGCGAGCCAGACGTCGCCGTCGCTCCGGCCGTCCTCGCTCGTGCGGTGCCAGCGCACCGTGTCGATCTCGCCCTGCCCCCATTCGATCCGCTCGTCGTCCTCGCGCGTGATCGTGTAGCGCGCGACGCGGCGCGTCGTCGCGACGCTGAACGACACCTCGCGCCCCGTCGGCGGCGAGAAGTAGTACTGCCACATGATCGCGAGCCAGTCGAACGTCGGAAGGTCGAGCGCGGCGGTCTTGAGATCCTGGAGCGTGACGACGCCCGCCTCCCAGTCGAACACGGCGATCTCGCGCCGCTCGGGACGCGTGCGCTCGAAGGTGAACTCGTAGGGCTGCAGGCCCATCGCGGTGATCGAGCCGCGGCTTTCGACCTTGCCCTGCCCGGGATAGAACAGCGCCGCGAGCCCGCGCAGCTCGCCGACGCTCGAGATCCGGTACTGGTTCCCCGAGTGCTCGAAGCGGTAGGTCGCGTCGCCGATCATGAAGCCCTGTGTGCCCAGGAAGCCCTTGTAGACGAGGTCGACGCGCGGCGGCAGCGTTTTCTCGTTCGCCTCGGCCTGCTCGGGCAGCGGGGGGGCGGCGGCGACCTCGACCGGCACCGCGGGCAGCTCGGGTCCTGCGGCGATCGCGTCGGGCGTCGGATCGATCGGCGGAGCTTCCGTCGCGACGGGCTCGGGCGCGACCTCCGGCGCCGCCGCCGGACGCGGCGGCGCGACCGGGCTCGCGCGGCGCGGCTTGGGCCGCGGCTTCGGCGCCACGGCGACGGGCTTCGGCGGGGGCGGCAGCTCGGTCAGCGTCGCCACGAGCGGCACGGGGTCCGGCGCCGCGGAGGACAGCTCGATCGGCCACTGCGTGCAGGCGAGGTGCGCGGCGATCGAGGCCGCGAGCGCGAGCACGAAGCCGCGCTGCACGGGCGGACGCGGCGACGCGTCCGCGCCGATCCGCAAGCGGGACATCTCCAGCGTGGAGGAAGACGAGCTCACGTCGCGTCGGACGCGGAGCCTGCCGTTCGCGTTCCGTCGCCGGCCGCCGCTGGCACCTCGAACGCATCGTCCGGCAGCCGCTGGCCCTTGACGCGGACACGCCGCCCTTCGATGACGAGGCGGCCCTCGCAATACGCGCGGACGGCCATGGGCAGGACGCGGTGCTCGACCTCCAGCACCCGCGCCGCGAGCGTCGCGGGATCGTCGTCGTCGCGCACGGCGACGGCGCCCTGCGCGACGATCGGGCCGTGGTCGACGTCGTCGGTCACGAAGTGGACGGTGCAGCCGTGGAGGCGGACGCCGTCGGCGAGCGCACGGCGGTGCGTGTCGAGCCCGGGGTACGCCGGAAGGAGCGCCGGATGCACGTTCAGCATCCGCCCCGCGAACCGCCGCACGAAGGCGGGACCGAGCACGCGCATGAAGCCCGCGAGGACGATCAGGTCCGGCTCGCTCGCGTCGATCGCGTCGGCGAGCGCCGCATCGAACGCCGCGCGGTCGGCGAACGTGCGGTGGTCGACGACCTCGGCCGCGATCCCGTGCTCTGCTGCGATGGCTAGGCCGGCCGCGTCGGGACGGTTGCTGATCACCGCGGTGACCGCGCCGCCGAGCTCGCCGCGCCGCTCCGCGCCGAGGAGCGCGGCGAGGTTCGAGCCGCGGCCCGAGATGAGCACGGTGATGCGGGGGATCGCCATCGCCGGCCCGCTCCGCGGTCAGGCGACCACGGTGGCCGGCGCTCCGTCCTTGCGCGGCACGACGGCGCCGATCCGGTGCACGGTCTCCCCGCCCGCGGCGAGGATCCCGGCCGCGCGCTCGGCGTCGTGCGGGGCGACGACGAGGATCATGCCGATGCCGCAGTTGAAGACGCGGTGCATCTCGGCGTCGGCGACGCCGCCCGCGCTCTGCAGCCAGTCGAAGATGGCGGGGCGGGTCCACGCCCCGCCCTCGATCCTCGCGCCGAGCGCGTCGGGGAACATCCGGTGGGTGTTCTCGACGAGGCCGCCGCCCGTGATGTGCGCCATCCCTTTCACGTCGACCTCGCGCAGCAGCGCCAGCACGGGTTTCACGTAGATCCGCGTCGGCTCGAGCAGCGCGTCCACGAGCGTGCGGGGAGCCGGCACGCCCGGCACCGGCGCGCGGAGGTCGGCGTCCGAGACCTCGAGGATCCGGCGGATCAGCGAAAACCCGTTGGAGTGCGGGCCGCTCGACGCGAGCCCGAGGAGGACGTCGCCCGCGGCGATGCGGCGGCCGTCGATCGCCTTCGCCTTCTCGACGACGCCGACGGCGAACCCCGCGAGATCGTATTCGCCCGGCGGGAAGGCGTTCGGATGCTCGGCCGTCTCGCCGCCGATGAGCGCGCAGCCCGCCTGCTCGCAGCCCGCGGCGATCCCCTTCACCACGTCGGCGGCCACGTCGACGTCGAGACGCTCGCAGACGTAATAGTCGAGGAAAAAGAGCGGCTCCGCGCCCTGGACCAGGATGTCGTTGACGCTCATCGCGACGAGGTCGATGCCGATCGTGTCGTGCCGCGCGAGCGCGAACGCGAGCTTGAGCTTCGTTCCGACGCCGTCGGTGCCGGAGACGAGCACCGGCTCGCGGTACCGCTGCGGAAGCTCGACGAGCGCGCCGAAGCCGCCGATGCCGGCGAGGACCTCGGGGCGCAGCGTGCGCCGCGCGTACGGCTTGATCCGCTCGACGAGCGCATCGCCGGCATCGATGTCGACGCCGGCGTCGCGATAGGACAGGGATCGCGTCGGGGCGGATGCGGAGGACGTCATCGGACGAAGCGGAAGCGCGGCGGTCCCGCGGGATGAAATCCGCGCCGGTGAAAGCGCCGGTTGAGCGCGCGTCGAGCGCCGCGGTAAAGTGCGGGATGCGCTGATTTTACCGGAATCGTCGCGCGCGTCGCGCGCGGATTCACGTCCACGGCACCGTCGCCGGACGTGCCGCCTCCATGGAACAGCTCGTCTTCGATCTCGCGCCGCCCGAGCCGCCGTCGTTCGCGAACTTTCTCCCGGGGCGCAACGCGGAGGTGCTTGCGGCGCTGGCGCGCTTCGCCGCGGGCGACGCGACGACGACGGGGATCCTGCTGTGGGGCGTGGCCGGCGCCGGCAAGACGCACCTCCTTCGCGCGTGCGTCGCCGCGGCGGCGTCGCGCGGCGCCGCGGCGACCTATGTCGCGGATCCGGGAGCGCTTGCGGCGACGGACGCGGACGTCCTGAGCGAGCGCGCTCTGGTCGCGGTCGACGCGCTCGATGACGCCGCGCCCGATGCGCAGGCACGCCTCTTCACGCTCTTCAACCTGCTCCAGGCAGAGGGCCGCCACCTCGTCGGGGCGTCGCGCGCGCCGCTTGCGTCGCTCGGCCTCCGCGAGGACCTGCGCAGCCGCCTCGGCTGGGGCCTCGTCCACGAGGTCCTGCCGCTCGCCGATGACGACAAGCCGGCTGCGCTCGCGGCTTACGCCCGGAGCCGCGGCTTCGCGATCCCCGACGACGCGATCCGCTACCTCCTCGCGCACGGCCGGCGCGACATGCCCACGCTGGTGGGCGCGCTTGCCGCGCTGGATCGGCATTCCCTCGCGCAACAGCGGCCGATCACCGTGCCGATGATCCGCGACTGGTTGCAGCGCGACGTCGGGCTGCGCTGAGTCGCACACATAATAGTTATACAAAATCAGTAACTTGCGTTGATCAACACACGACGATCGTTACAAAGGGTGTCAACCCCCCACGTTCGTTGTGCGTTAACGGCGACGACACGCGGAATTGTGTCAATCCCACTTCAACCACGAAAGACCGCAACGATGAGCAGACTCCTCATGGCCCTCCTGGCAGCCGGTTTCGCGCTGTCGGCCGCCGCCCAAGCGCCGGCCCCCGCCGCGGCGCCGAGCACCGCCCCCGCCGCAACCAGCGCGCCGACGAAGGCGCCCGAAGCGACGAAGTCGGCCGACGCCGCCAAGTCGACGTCGACGACCAAGAAGTCGAAGTCGAGCAAGAAGAAGAAGAAGCATTCGAGCTCCGCGGCTTCGACGTCGGGCACCCCGAGCAAGTAACGGCCCCGGTTGCGTTCGAGGGAAGAAGTCTTTATGATTCCAAGGCTTTTTTCGACTCGGCGCCGTCGCGCGCGAATCGCGATCCGAACCCAGTCCACCGCCATTCCAACCAAAGAGGAAACGAGATGAACAAACTGTTGATCGCGCTCATCGCCGGCACGTTCGCCGCGACGGTCGCAGCGCAAGGCACGATGCCGGGCGAGACGCCCAAGGACAAGGCGAAGCAGTCCACGGTGCAGTCCGTGACGCAAGGCGCCACCGAATCCGGCGAGCGCAAGGCGCAGGAAGCCGCGGGCGTCAAGGCTGCCAAGGAAGCGAAGGGCACGCCGAAGGCGCTGGGGACCAAGGAAGCCAAGAAGGAGGCCGTCCGGGCCACTACGGCGGCGGGCTCGACCGGCGCGACCGACAAGGCGCAGGAAGCCGCCGGCGTCGCGGCGGCCAAAGCCTCGAAGGACCAGCCGAAGGCGCTGCCGACGAAGGAAGACAAGCGGAAGGCGGTCGACTCCTCGACCAAGGCCGCTGGCCCGGGTCAGTAAGCCGCGCTCGCTCTCGCGTTCGGAAGGCAGGGGCCGCGAGGTTCCTGCCTTTTTCTTTTCGGACATCCGCAGTTCCTCACGCCATGCGCGAGCACGACTCACCGCGTCCCCGCGCGACCGTCGCGACGATCGTCGCGCGCGACGGCCGCTTCCTCGTCGTCGAGGAGCAGACGGCCGCGGGCGTCCGCATCAACCAGCCCGCCGGTCACCTGGAGGCGGGCGAGACGCTGGTCGCGGCCGCCGCGCGGGAGACGCTCGAGGAGACCGGCTACCGCGTCGCGCCGAGCGCGCTCGTGGGCATCTACCGCTGGCAGTCGCCGGACTCGGGCCAGACCTTCATCCGCTTCGCGTTCGCCGCCGACGTCGTCGCACACGACGCTCGGCGCCCGCTCGACGCGGGCATCCTGCGCGCGCTGTGGCTGCCGTACGGCGAGCTCGCCGCGCTCCGCGCGAAGCATCGCAGCCCGCTCGTCATGCGCTGCGTCGACGACTACGTCGCCGGCGTGCGGCGGCCGCTCGATCTCGTGACCGAGCTGTGATCGCGAAGCCCCGCATCGTCGTCGGCATGTCGGGCGGCGTCGACTCGTCGGTCGCCGCGTGGATCCTGAAGCAGCAGGGCTACGACGTCGTCGGCCTGTTCATGAAGAACTGGGAGGACGACGACACCGACGAGTACTGCACGTCGCGCGCCGACCTGGTCGACGCGGCGGCGGTCGCCGACGTCATCGGGATCGAGCTCGAGGCGGTCAACTTCGCGCGCGAGTACCGCGAGCGCGTGTTCGCGCACTTCCTGCGCGAGTACGAGGCGGGCCGCACGCCGAATCCCGACGTGCTCTGCAACAGCGAGATCAAGTTCCGGGCGTTCCTCGACCACGCCCGCGCCCTCGGCGCCCACCGCATTGCGACGGGCCACTACGCGCGACTCCGGCGCGCAGGCGAGCGCGTCCTGCTGCTCAAGGCCGCCGACGCGACGAAGGACCAGAGCTACTTCCTGCACCAGCTCACGCAGGAGCAGCTCGCGCCCGTCGAGTTCCCCCTGGGCGAGCTCACGAAGCGCGAGGTGCGGGCCATCGCGAAGCGCGAGGGCATCCCGACGTGGGCGAAGAAGGACTCGACCGGCATCTGCTTCATCGGGGAGCGGCCGTTCCGCGACTTCCTCGGGCAGTACCTGCCGCGCACGCCGGGGCCGATCGAAACGCCCGAAGGCGAGGTCGTCGGCCGCCACCACGGCGTCGCGTACTACACGCTCGGCCAGCGGCAGGGCCTCGGTGTCGGCGGGACGAAGCGGGGCGGCGAGCTGCCGTGGTTCGTCGCCGGCAAGGATCGCACGCGCAACGCGCTGATCGTCGTCCAGGGGCACGACGACCCGCGCCTCTATCGGCGCCACGTCGACGCGCAGGCCGTGCACTGGATCGCGGGTACGCCGCCGGCGGCCACCGCGCTCGAACGCCTCGGCGCCAAGACGCGCTACCGGATGCCGGACGCCGCGTGCCGCGTCGAGCTGCTCACGGGGCACCGCTGCCGGGCCACGTTCGAGGCGCCGCAGTGGGCGCCGACACCGGGACAGTACCTCGTCCTCTACGACGGGGACGTGTGCCTCGGCGGGGGCGTGATCGAGGGCGGCGCAGAGGTGCCGGCGACCCAGACCGCGGAGGTGGCCGCCGGCGCCTGAGACCTGTCGCCGTCAGAAGGGGATGTCGTCGTCGAAATCGTCCGTCTTGGGCTTGCTGCCGCCGCCCTTCGCGCCACCACCCTTGGGCGCGCCGCCCGCGGTTCCGAACTCGACGTCGCCGCCCGGACCGCCACCACCACCGCCACCGCCGCCACCGCCGCTGTCACGCGAGCCGAGGAGCTGCATTTCCTCGGCGATGATCTCCGTCGTGTAGCGGTCCTGGCCCTCCTTGTCCTGCCACTTGCGCGTCTTGAGCCGGCCCTCGACGTAGACCGGCCGCCCCTTCTTCAGGTATTCGCCGGCGATCTCCGCGAGCCGGTCGTAGAAGACGACGCGGTGCCATTCGGTCTCCTCCTTCTTCTCGCCGCTCGTCTTGTCCTTCCACTGCCGCGACGTCGCGATCGTGACGTTGCAGATCGCGGCGCCGCTCGTCGCGTAGCGCGTCTCGGGATCGCGCCCGAGGTTGCCGACCAGGATCACCTTGTTCACCGAAGCCATCTCACGTCTCTCCCATCGAGTAACTGCCTTGATTGTAGGCGGGCGGCGGGGCCATGGTCGCGCTCGCCGCGAGCCAGAGCGCGGTGAGGACGAGGCAGAAGCCGAACACTCCCGCCGGGCCGTGATGCTGCGACAGCCAGCCGCCGCCCGCGGCGCCGACGAACGTGCCGAGGAATTGGACGCTGGAATAGACGCCGACCGCGGTGCCCTTCGCGGCCGGCGGCGCGAACTTCGAGATGAGCGAAGGGAGCGTCGCCTCGAGCAGGTTGAACGCGGTGAAGAACACGACGAGCGACGCGATCGTCAGCACGAGCGAGGCCCCGGCGACCGCGAGCAGCGCCTGGCCGGCGAACAGGATCACGATCGCCCCGATAAATACGGGCTTGCCGCGTCCGGGCCGATCGGCGTTCAGCATGCCGGGAACCATCAGCACGACCGACGCCGCGAGCACCGAGAGATAGACGATCCAGTGCCGCGTCGCGGGAATGCC
>DASQBO010000396.1:0-2094 GCA_035635175.1 Casimicrobiaceae bacterium
GAACGACAGCGCCGTGTGCGTCGCGTTGCCGAACGGATCGAAGATCGAGGCGAGGTCGTCCGGGATGTCGTCGGGAATCCGAAACGCGTTGAACGCCGGGATCACGAGGTACTCGGCGAACGCGCCCTCGCGGTTGACGCCGACGCCCACCGTGTTGCGGCAGAGATGGCGGCGACCCGCGCGGCAGTTGCGGCAGAACCCGCACGTGATGTGGCCCTCGCCGGAGACGCGGTCGCCGATCGCGAACCCGCGGACCTCCTGGCCGAGCTCGACGATCTCTCCGACGTATTCATGGCCGACGTGCATCGGCACCGGAATCGTCTTCTGCGCCCACTCGTCCCACTTCCAGATGTGGATGTCGGTGCCGCAGATCGCGGTCTTCGCGATCCGGATCATCACGTCGTTGTGACCGACCTCCGGCTTCTTCACGCGCGTCAGCGTGAGACCGGGGGCGCGCTCGAGCTTCGCCAGTGCCTTCATCGATTCGCCTTCAGCGCACGACGCCGAGCGCGCGGCCCACGCGTCCGAACGCGTCGACCGCGCGGTCGATCTGCGCGTCGGTGTGCGCGGCGCTCATCTGCGTGCGGATGCGCGCCTTGCCCTTGGGAACGACCGGGTACGAGAACCCGATCACGTAGATGCCTTCGGCGAGGAGCGCGTCCGCCATCCGGGTCGCGAGCCCCGCGTCGCCCAGCAGCACCGGGATGATCGGATGCCGGCCGGGCACGAGCGCGAAGCCGTGCGCTTCCATCCCGCGCCGGAAGCGCTCGCCGTTCTCGCGCACGCGGCGGCGCAGCGCGGCGCCTTCGCTCCCCCGCAGGAGCTCGATCACCTCCAGCGTGGCGGCGGCGATGCACGGTGCGAGCGAGTTCGAGAAGAGGTACGGCCGCGAGCGCTGGCGCAGCAGGTCGACGATCTCGCGCCGCGCCGCGACGTAGCCGCCCGATGCGCCGCCCATCGCCTTCCCGAGCGTGCCCGTGAGGATGTCGACGCGGCCCTCGACGCCGCAATGCTCGGGCGTGCCGCGGCCTCCCTCGCCCACGAAGCCGACCGCGTGCGAATCGTCGACCATCACGAGCGCCCCGTGACGATCGGCCAGGTCGCAGATCGCCCGCAGGTTCGCGACGATCCCGTCCATCGAGAAGACGCCGTCGGTGGCGATCAGCTTGAAGCGCGCGCCCGCGGCGCCGGCCTCGCCGAGCTTCGCCTCGAGGTCCGCCATGTCGTTGTTGCGGTAGCGATAGCGCTTCGCCTTGCAGAGCCGGATGCCGTCGACGATGCTCGCGTGGTTGAGCTCGTCGCTGACGACGGCGTCCTCCTCGCCGAGCAGCGTCTCGAAGAGGCCGCCGTTCGCGTCGAAGCAGCTCGAGTACAGGATCGCCGCGTCGGTCCCGAGGAATGCGGCGAGCGCGGCCTCGAGCGTCGTGTGGACGCTCTGCGTCCCGCAGATGAAGCGTACCGACGAGAGTCCGAAGCCCCACCGCGCGAGGCCGTCGCGCGCCGCGGCGACGAGCCGCGGATCGTTCGCGAGCCCCAGGTAGTTGTTCGCGCAGAAGTTGAGCACGCGGGCGCCGCCCTCGAGCTCGATCTCGGGCGCCTGCGAGCTCGCGATGACGCGCTCTCTCTTTTCGAAGCCGTCGGCACGGATCCCCTCGAGGGTGGCACGGAGGCGGGCGAGGTAAGCATCGTTCATCGGGCGGGCCTTGGCGCGGCGCGTGCGGCCGCGGGCGGGAAACCGGAATCATAACGGGGCCGCGGCCGCGGGAGCCGGCGTGTCGTCCCAGCGGGACCCGCAAACGTTACTGGCAGCGGCCCCTGTCGGGCCACGTCTTCGTGGGGAGGTGCCGTGCTCGAATCGCTGCAATCCGTTTTCGCCTCGAACCAGCTCGTGTCGGGCGGCATCGCGCTGGCCGCCTTCGGCCTCGCCGCGGTGTGGCTGCGCGAGCTGCCAGGCAAGGTCGCGGGCTGGGGGAAGCACTTCTTCGTGACGACGCTGACGGCGGACAGCCGCGACGAGCTGATGTTCCCGGCGCTGGTCGAGTACATGGACAGCCGCGAGGCGCTGCGCCGGATCAACAACTTCACCGTGCGCGC
>DASQBO010000397.1:0-5596 GCA_035635175.1 Casimicrobiaceae bacterium
GCGAGAGGTTCGACGACGCCTCGGCCGGCGCGATCACGTAGTAGACCGGGACGGCGAGGCCGACGTTCGGCAACGTGATCTCGACGGTCGTCGCGCCAAGCTCGCGCAGCACGGCGACCGCCGCGCCGACCGCCGCGGCGACGTCGGGCTCGACACCGTCGCCGAAATACTCCTTCGGCATCCCGACGCGCACGCCGGCGAGCGGCTTCGGGGCGGCCGGGGAACGGAGCCGCAGCGCGTAGTCCTCGGCCGGCCGCGCGAGCGAGGTCGAGTCGCGCGCGTCGTGGCCGGCCATCGCGTTCAGCAGGAGCGCGCAGTCCTCCGCGCTCCGCGCGAACACGCCGGGGGTGTCGAGGCTCGACGCGAACGCGACGAGGCCGTAGCGCGAGCAGACGCCGTAAGTCGGCTTCAGGCCGCAGATGCCCGACAGCGACGCGGGCTGCCGGATCGACCCGCCCGTGTCCGTCCCCGTGGCGCCGGGCACGAGCCGCGCGGCGACGGCGGCAGCGGAGCCGCCCGAGCTGCCACCCGGAACGTACTCGACGTTCCACGGGCTCCTCACGGCCCCGAAATAGGACGTCTCGTTCGACGAGCCCATCGCAAACTCGTCCATGTTGGTCTTGCCGACGAGCACCGTCCCGGCGCGCCGGAGCCGCTCGACCACGAACGCGTCGTACGGGGCGACGAAGTGCTCGAGCATCCGCGAGCCGCAGGTCGTCCGCAGCCCGGCGGTCATCAGCACGTCCTTGTGCGCGATCGGGATGCCGCAAAGCGGGTCGGCAGCGCCCTCGGCGAGCGCGGCGTCGGCGGCCCTGGCCGCGGCGAGAGCTCCGTCCGCGTCGACGGTGACGAACGCGTTGAGCGCCGGGTTGTGCCGCGCGATCCGGCCGAGCGCGTCCTGCGTCAGCTCGACCGACGACGCGCGCCTCGCATGGAGCGCCCGGGACAGCGCGGCGATGGTCTCGGTCACGCCGCGGCCTCCGCGCCTATTCGATCACCTTGGGCACGAGGTAGAGGCCGTCCTCGACCGCGGGTGCGACGCGCTGATAGAGGACGTGAGCGTCGCCTTCGGTGACGCGGTCCTCGCGCAGCTGCAGCGTCACGTCCTGCGCGTGCGCCATCGGCACGACCCCCGTCGTGTCCACGGCCTGGAGCTCGTCGATCAGCGCGAAGATGGCGTCGAGCTTGCGCCGGACGTCGTCGGCCTCAGCCTCGTCGATCTCGATCCGGGCGAGATGGGCGATGCGGCGGACGTCGGCGAGGCTGAGGCTCATAGGATGGACCAAGGACACGCAGGGATGTACGGCGAGCGGCGGGGCCGCAGGCCCGCTCGCGGTCGCCGGGCTCCAGGGTGTAAATTCCCCCGGCGAATCAGCGCGGTGGCTAAGCTTGTTAGGGTATCATATTGTCATATTTCGGGCAGCCTCGGCTGCATGACGAACCCATGGCGGCGGACGATTCCGCCGCCTCTCACGCCGCAGGCCACCGCGTTCATGCTCCAGTTCTTCAAAGGTTACTTTTCCAGCGATCTCGCGATCGACCTCGGCACCGCGAACACGCTGATCTACGTTCGCGGCAAGGGCATCGTGCTGAACGAGCCGTCGGTCGTCGCGATCCGCCAGGAAGGCGGTCCGAACGGCAAGCGCGTGATCCAGGAGGTGGGGCTCGCCGCGAAGCAGATGCTGGGCCGCACGCCGGGCAACATCACGGCGATCCGGCCGATGAAGGACGGCGTCATCGCCGACTTCACCGTCACCGAGCAGATGCTGAAGCAGTTCATCAAGAAGGTGCTCGACTCGCGGCTGTTCTCGCCCAGCCCTCGCATCATCATCTGCGTGCCGTGCGGCTCGACGCAGGTCGAGCGGCGCGCGATCCGCGAGTCCGCCCTCGGCGCGGGCGCCTCGAAGGTCTACCTGATCGAGGAGCCGATGGCGGCCGCGATCGGCGCCGACCTGCCGATCTCCGACGCGACCGGCTCGATGGTCGTCGACATCGGCGGCGGCACGACCGAAGTCGGCGTGATCTCGCTCGGCGGCATCGTGTACTCCGGCAGCGTGCGCGTCGGCGGCGACAAGTTCGACGAGGCGATCGTCAACTACATCCGCCGCAACTACGGGATGCTGATCGGCGAAACGACCGCCGAGCAGATCAAGAAGACGATCGGCAGCGCGTTCCCGGGCTCGGAGGTGAAGGAGATGGAGGTGAAGGGGCGCAACCTCGCCGAGGGCATCCCGCGGAGCTTCACCGTCTCGTCGAACGAGATCCTCGAAGCGCTCACCGATCCGCTCAACAGCATCGTGTCCGCGGTCAAGAGCGCGCTCGAGCGCACTCCGCCGGAGCTCGGCGCCGACATCGCCGAGCGCGGCATGGTGCTGACCGGAGGCGGTGCGCTCCTGCGCGACGTCGACCGCCTGCTGATGGAAGAGACGGGGCTGCCCGTGGTCGTCGCCGACGACCCGCTGACGTGCGTGGTGCGCGGCTGCGGGAAGGCGCTCGAGAACATGGAAAAGCTCTCGACGATCTTCACCTCCGACTGACCGGACGGCAATAGCCGAGCCCGCGCTCGACGCCCATGCGTCACCTCCCCGTCGAGCCGCCCGCGTTCTTCCACCGCGGGCCGTCGCCGCTCGCGCGGCTCGCGTTCTTCGGGCTCGTGTCGCTCACGCTGCTGTTCCTCGACACGCGCTATCGCTACCTCGAGAACGTCCGCCAGGCCGTCGCCGTCGTGCTCTACCCGCTGCAGCGCGCCGCGCAGCTGCCGGGCGAGGCGATCGGGTACGTCGGCGGCTACTTCGTCCAGCAGCACGCGCTCCTCGAGGAGAACGCCGCGCTCAAGCGCCGCCTGCTCGAGCAGGGCACGGCGGCGCAGGGCTTCGAATCCGCGCGCACCGACAACGCGCGGCTCAAGGCGCTGGTCGACCTCCGCGCGCAGTACGGCGAGAAGGCGGCGGTCGTCGAGGTGCTCTACACCGGGCGCGATCCGTTCTCGCAGAAGCTCTTCGTCGACAAGGGGGCGGACGCGGGGATCGCCGCGGGCGAGGCCGTCATCGACGCGCAGGGCGTGGTCGGGCAGGTGACGCGCGTGCTCCCGTACATGGCCGAGGTTACGCTCGTCACCGACAAGGACCACGCGGTGCCGGTCAAGGTCGAGCGCAGCGGCGTGCGCAGCGTGCTGTTCGGGGCCGGCGCGGGCCGCCCGCCCGAGCTGCGGTTCATGTCCCCCAACGCCGACATCCAGCAGGGCGACGTGCTCGTCACGTCCGGGATCGACGGCACCTATCCGCCGGGTCTTGCGGTCGCGCGCGTCGCGAGCCTCGAGCGCGAGACGGGGCAGATGTTCGCGCGGATCGCGGCGCAGCCGATCGCGGGCGTCGACCGCAGCGAGTATCTGCTGGTGCTCGGGCGCACGGCCGCGCTGCCGGTGCGCCCCGAGGAGCCCGCCGACGCCGACACGGCGAAGAAGTCGGGCAAGGGCCGCCGGAGAGGGGGCTGAGTTGGCGCTGCACGGACTGATGCCGCTCATGCCCGCGCAGCCGGAGGAGATCCTGCGGCCGGTGCGGCCGTGGTTCATCGTGCTGACGCTCGTGCTCGCGCTCTTCGCGAACCTCTTGCCGGCGTCGGGCCTCGTGCTCGCGCTCCGCCCCGACTTCCTCGCGCTCGTGCTCCTCTACTGGTGCATCCAGGAACCGCGGTTCGTCGGCGTCGGCACCGCGTGGTTCGTCGGGCTCGTGATGGACGTCGGCGACGCCACCGTGTTCGGCCAGCACGCGCTCGCGTACGCGTTCCTCGCCTACGCGGCCGAGTATTTCCGCCGTCGCGTGCTGCGCTTCCCGCCCTGGCAGCAGGCGGCGCAGGTCGCCGTGCTGCTCGTGCTCTGCTCGGCGATCGTGCTGCTGATCCGGCTCGTAGGCGGCGCGACGCTGCCGCGCTGGACCTACGCGGCGCCGCCGCTCGTCGGCGCGTTGCTGTGGCCGCTCGTCTCGGTCGTGCTGCAGTGGCCGCAGCGGCCGCCGCGCTCGCCCGCGGAGCTCTGACCGTGGCGCGGCGCAGCCTCTTCCTCTCGCGCCGGCGCGGCGGCGACGCGGTCGGCAGCTTCGGCTCGCCGGAGCTCCGCAATCCCGAGCGCGAGCTCTTTCTCTTCCGCCGCCGGCTCGGGCTCGCCGGCGCGCTCGTCGTCATCGCATTCGGCGCGCTCTTCGCGCGGTTCTTCTACCTGCAGGTCGCGCTGCACAAGCACTACCAGACGCTCGCCGAGACGAACCGGATCGCGATCGTGCCGATCGTGCCGAACCGCGGCGTGATCACCGACCGGAACGGCATCGTGCTCGCGCAGAGCTACTCGGCGTACACGCTCGAGATCCAGCCGTCGCGCGTGAAGAACCTGGACGAGACGATCGACGACCTCGCGACGATCGTCGACGTGCAGCCCCGCGACCGCAAGCGCTTCCGGAAGCTCCTCGACGAGTCGAAGAACTTCGAGAGCCTGCCCCTGCGCACCCGGCTCACCGACGAGGAGGTCGCGCGCTTCGCGGTCAACCGCTACCGCTTCCCCGGCGTCGAGATCAAGGCGCGCCTCTTCCGCCAGTACCCCTACGGCGAGCACGCGTCGCACGTGATCGGCTACATCGGTCGGATCAACGACCGCGACGTGACGCGGATCGAGGAGTGGGACGAGACGGCGAATTACAAGGGCTCGGACTACATCGGCAAGATCGGCATCGAGCTCTCCTACGAGCGCGAGCTGCACGGCAGGACCGGCTTCGAGGAGGTCGAGGTCGACGCGGGCGGGCGCGCGGTGCGCACGCTGTCGCGGAGGCCGCCGACGTCGGGCAACGACCTCCGCCTCTCGCTCGACATCAAGCTGCAGGAGATCGCCGAGAATGCCTTCGGCGAGCGCCGCGGCGCGCTCGTCGCGATCGAGCCGGCGACGGGTGACGTGCTCGCGTTCGTCTCGAAGCCCGGCTTCGACCCCAACCTGTTCGTCGAGGGGATCGATCCCGCGAACTGGGAGATGCTCAACGACTCCCCGGACAAGCCGCTGCTCAACCGGCCGCTGCGCGGCGCATACCCGCCGGGCTCGACGATCAAGCCGTTCCTCGCGCTGTCGGCGCTCAACTCCGGCAAGCGGACGCCGATGCAGACGATCTTCGACCCCGGCTTCTTCCAGATCCCGGGCCAGGCGCACCGCTTCCGCGACGACAAGCCGGGGGGACACGGCACCGTCGACATGTACAAGTCGATCGTCGTCTCCTGCGACACCTACTACTACGTCCTCGCGAGCGAGACCGACATCGACGACACGGCGCGCTTCATGAGCCAGCTCGGCTTCGGCCAGAAGACGGGCATCGACATCGACGGCGAGCTCCCGGGCGTGCTGCCCTCGCGCGAGTGGAAGCGCACGCGCTTCGCGGGCAAGGAGTACCGCGAGGAGCACCGCAAGTGGTACCTGGGCGACAGCATCTCCGCCGGCATCGGGCAGGGCTACAACGCGTTCACGCCGATCCAGCAGGCGCACGCGATCGCGACGATCGCGAACGACGGTGTTGCGTTCCGGCCGCATCTCGTGAAGAGCGTCCGCGACATCCGCACGGGCGCC
>DASQBO010000398.1:0-7350 GCA_035635175.1 Casimicrobiaceae bacterium
GTGTCCGACGTGTAGACGGCCTTCATCGTGACCGAGGTCTTGCCGTCGACGAAGTTCGCGCCGCCCGAGATCGGGACGGTGAGCGCGGTCGCCGTCGCCCAGGCGGGATCGGTGGCGAGCGCCGCGAGCTTGGGCGCCGCGGCGACCTTGGCCGCGGTGAGCACGTTCTGAGCCGACGCAGGGGCGGTCATCATCAGCATGGCGGCGATCGCCGCCGGCACGGCCAGACGGGTTGCGTTGTTCGGCATGAGGTCCTCGTGAAGTGGTTGGATGAAACTTCGATCTTCGATAGCAGGGTGCGATATCGAACGCCGATAACGCTATCGGAAGCCGGAGGTGAAGGTTTGAGGACGATCAACCCCCGAGCATCGGAGCACGGGGGAGCGTGATCCGAATCAAGAATCGGGGCGCGCGAGACGGCGGCATGCGACAACGTGTCGCAGGCCGACGCTTCGACTAGAATCCACGCGATGCGAGCGTGGCGAGGGCCGCACTGGACGATGCTGGGCGCGCCCGCCCTGGCGGCGCTCTGGCTGTATTGGCCGGTGCTCGACACCGGCTACCTCGGAGACGACTTCGGGCTCCTGCACGCGTTCGACGGCTGCGACGGCATCGCCGCGACGCTCCGCTGCGTGGGCGAGACGTTCGCGGCGGGCGTCGGTCCGCCGTCGAATCAGTACCGGCCGCTGACGATGGCGAGCTTCGCGCTCAACGCGAAGCTCTCCGCGGATCCGTTCGGCTGGCACCTCGTCAACGTGCTGCTGCAGATGGGAAACGCGGCGCTGGTCGCCCTCCTCGCGTGGCTCGTGCTCGGGGACGACACGCCGCGCGCTCGCATGGCGGCGGTCGGCGCCGGCTGGCTCTTCGCGTGGTTCGCGCCCGCCGTGGAGGCGACCGCGTGGATCGCGGCGCGCTTCGACGGCATGGCGCTCTTCTGGATGCTCGCAGCGGCGTGCGCGTTCATGGCGAGCCGGCGCTGGCACGACGGCTACGGCCTCGCGAGTCTGGGTGCGACGATCCTCTCGTACATGAGCAAGGAGTCCGCTGCGATCGGCGCGCCGCTCGTCCTCGCGCTGGCGTGGTACCGGCACGGGCTTCTGCGCGCGGTCCCGCGCGCGCTGCCGTGGCTCGTGCTCGCCGGCGCGTACTTCGCCTACCGGCGCTGGCTGTTCGGCGACGCGTTCCGCTTCTTCCCGGGAAGCTCGCCGCTCGACACGCTCGTGAGCGGCGCCTGGATCGCGAACCTTCCGCAGATGGCGGTGTGGGCGCGCATCACGCTGACCGATCCCGCAGCGCTGCCGGTGTTCGTCGCTTCCGGCGCGATCCTGCTCGTGTGCGCGGCGGCGGCGGGCGTCGCAGAATCGAGGAAGGGGCGTGCGCTCGTCGCCCTCGCGTTCGCGGTGCTCGCGGCGTTCGCGCTGCTGCTGCCGCACTGGCGGTGGCCCGCGACGGGCGAAGGGGGGCGCGTGCTGCTCGCGATCGCGGCGATCGCGGCCGTGGCGTGCGCGCTGCCGCTCGCGGCGGCGCGGCAGCCGCGCGCGCTTGCTTGGATCGCGGCGATCGCGCTTCTCGGCAGCCAGTACGTGCTCGCGAGCGCGGCGGTCGAGCGATGGGTGCGGGCGGGCGAGGATTCGGCGACGCTCGCGCGCGCTCTCGGGCAGCTCGCGCAGGCGATGCCGCCGGAGGGCTACGCGTTCGTCGTGATCCCCGATCACGTCGGCGCGATTCCCTTCGGCCGCTACGCGCAGATCGGCTACATGCTGCCGCCGATCCAGGATCGTCCGCTCACGCAGCGTCTCGTCGTGCAGACGGAGGAGAATCTCGCGCCGTGGCCGGAGCAGTTCGCGCGCGACGTCATCGGGCGGATGAAGCGCGAGCCCTTCGACCCGCGGCCGAGCCTGTCGCTGGAACCGAAGGTGGCACCGCCTTGGGTCCTGCCCGATCGCTACCTTTGCTGGAGTCCCGGCCGCCGCCAGCTCGAGCCGCTCGACCTCGCGCTCGCGCCGGACCTCGGCAACTGGGCGGCCGAATGGGAGCGCGCGCTCGGCGCTGCCGGTTGTCGTGGCTGAGATGACGCTGCGCGTCCCGCGTCTCGCGATGCTCGTCGTTCCCGCGTTTGCGGCGCTCGTCCTGTACGCGCCGGTGCTCGCGACCGGCTTCGTCGGCGACGACTTCGGGCTGCTGCACGCGTTCGACGGCTGCGCGGGCCTCGCGGGCCTTCTCGATTGCGTGGGCCGCACGTTCGTCTCCGGCGTCGGGCCGCCGTCCAACCAGTACCGGCCGCTCGCGATGGCGAGCTTCGCGCTCAACGTGCGCCTCGGCGCCGACCCGTTCGGCTGGCACCTGGTGAGCGTTCTCCTGCAGATGGCGAACGCGGCGCTGGTCGCGTTGCTCGCATGGCAGCTGCTCGACGAGGACACCCCTCGCGCGCGGGCGGCGGCACTCCTGGCGGGATGGCTCTTCGCGTGGTTCGCGCCGGCGGTCGAGGCGACCGCGTGGATCGCGGCCCGATTCGACGGTCTCGCGCTCTTCTGGATGTTGGTCGCGGCGTGCGCGTTCGTCGCGAGCGGGCGCTGGCGCGACGGCTTCGGGCTCCTGAGCCTCGCGGCAACCGTGCTCGCGTACATGAGCAAGGAGTCGGCCGCGATCGGCGCGCCCTTGATCGTCGCGCTGGCGTGGCGCCGGCACGGCTTGCTGCGGGCGGTTCCGCACGCGCTGCCGTGGCTGCTGATCGCCGCGGGGTACTTCGCCTACCGGCAGCATCTGTTCGGCTCCGCCTTCCAGTTCTATCCGGGCAGCTCGCCGCTCGCTGCGCTGGCGAGCGGGGAGTGGCTCGCGAACCTCCCGCGGATGGCGGCCTGGGCGGAGGTCGCGCTGCCCGGAACGGCGGCGCGGACGGCGATGACGGCGTCGGGCGCGATCCTCCTCATGGGGGCGATCGCGGCCGGCGTCACCGAACGCAGCAGGGGGCGGACGTTCGTCGCGCTCGCGCTCGCGGTGCTCGGCGCGTT
Organism: Casimicrobiaceae bacterium; assembly: GCA_035635175.1. Taxonomy (GTDB): domain Bacteria; phylum Pseudomonadota; class Gammaproteobacteria; order Burkholderiales; family Casimicrobiaceae; genus CAIWHR01. The sequence goes on from DASQBO010000398.1 coordinate 3,012, forward strand.
CGCGCTCCTGCTCCCGCACTGGCAGTGGTCGGCGACCGGCGAGGGCGGGCGCGTGCTGCTCGCGGTCGGCGCGATCGCGGCGACGGCCGCGGCGCTGCCGCTCGCCGCCGCGCGCCAGCCGCGCACGCTCGCGTGGATCGCTGCGCTGGCGCTCCTCGGAAGCGAATACGTGCTCGCGAGCGCGGCGGTCGCGCGCTGGGTGCGCGCCGGCGAGGACACGCGCGTGCTCGCGCGGGCGTTGGGCGAGCTGGCGCAGGCGACGCCCGCGACCGGCTACGCCTTCGTCGTCGTGCCGGATCACGTCGGCGCGATTCCGTTCGGCCGCAACGCGCAGGGCGGGCTCATGCTGCCGCCGGTGCAGCCGTCGCCGCTCGGCGCGAAGCTCGTCGTGCAGACACCGGGCGAGCTCGCGCGATGGCCCGACCTCTTCGAGCGCGGTATCATTGGCCGCCTCAAGCGCGAGCCCGCAACGAGCGTGGCCGCGAACCCGCTGACGCCGAAAGTGCCGCCCCCGCACGCGCTGCCCGACCGCTATCTCTGCTGGAGCCCGCGGGCGCGCGCGCTGCAGCCGGTGACGCTCGCGCTCGCGCCCGGCCTCGCGAACTGGGAGCCGGCGTGGCGGCAGGCGCTGTCCGCGTCCGGCTGCGCCGAATGACGATCGCGCTCAACGATCTCGCGCGCCACCACGCGCCGTTGCGCGCCGAGCTCGACGCTGCGATCGCGCGCGTCAACGATCGCGGTCACTACATCCTCGGCCCCGAGGTCGAGTCCTTCGAGCGCGAGTTCGCGGCCTACTGCGGCGCGGCGGCGTGCGTCGCCGTGGGCAACGGGACCGACGCGCTCGAGCTTGCGCTGCGCGCGCTCGGCATCGGCGCGGGCGACGAGGTCGCGACGGTGGCCAACGCCGGCGGCTACGCGACGACGGCGATCCGCGGCGCGGGCGCGACGCCCGTCTACGTCGACATCGACGACGCGACACTCGGCATCGATTGCCATTCGCTCGCTGAACGGATCACGCCGGGCACGCGGGCGATCGTCGCCACGCACCTCTACGGCCGGATGGCCGACGTCGAAGCGCTCGCGCGCATCGCCCGCGAGCGCGCGGTGCCCCTGGTCGAGGACTGCGCGCAGGCGCACGGCGCCACGCGCGCGGGGAAGAAGGCCGGGACCTTCGGCGCGGTCGCGTGCTACAGCTTCTATCCGACGAAGAACCTGGGCGCGCTTGGCGACGCCGGTGCGCTCGTCACCGGGGATACCGCGCTCGCGGCGCGGGTCGCGGAGCTCCGCACGTACGGCTGGCGCGGCAAGTATCGCGTCGCGACGGGCGGCGGCATGAACTCGCGGATGGACGAGGTGCAGGCCGCGGCGCTGCGCGTGAAGCTGCCGCGCCTTGACGCCTGGAACGCGCGGCGGCGCGAGATCGGGCAGCGCTACGGCGCCTCGATCGCGAACCCGGCCATCGCGCTCCCGCCCGCGCCCGATGCAACTGACGTCGTGCACCTCTACGTCGTCCGCGCGAAGGCGCGCGACGCGCTGCGCGTCCATCTCGCGGAGGCGGGCGTCGCCACCGACGTCCACTACCCGGTTCCCGACCACCGGCAAGCGGGGTGGAGCGGCGCGGCGTCGCCTAGCCTGCTGCGCACCGAGCGCGCCTGCGACGAGGTGCTGACGCTGCCGTGCTACCCTGAGCTGACCGAAGCCGAGATCGCCGCCGTCGCGGCCGCGTGCAACTCATGGCGACCCGCTACTCGCTCGTAGTCCCCGTCTACCGCAACGAGGCCGCGATCCCGGCGCTGGTCGCGGCGCTCGCGGATCTCCATCGCGAGCTCGGCGGCGCGCTCGAGGTCGTGCTGGTCGTCGACGGAAGCCCGGACCGCTCGCTCGAGGCGCTCGCGGCCGCGCTGCCGGCGACGGGAATCCGCGCGAAGGTGCTGGAGCTCGCGCGCAACTTCGGCGCGTTCGCGGCGATCCGCGCCGGGCTGATCGAGGCCGCCGGCCCGTACTATGCAGTGATGGCGGCGGACCTGCAGGAGCCGCCGGAGCTCGCGCGCGAGTTCTTCCGCGAGCTCGAGACCGACACGTGCGACGTCGTTTTCGGTGTCCGCGAGGGACGCGACGACCCGCTCGCGTCGCGCGCCGCGGCAACGATGTTCTGGGCGATCTACCGGGGGCTCGTGCAGCCCGAGATGCCGAAGGGCGGGATCGACGTGTTCGGGTGCAACCAGCGTGCGCGCGACGCGCTCGTCGCCTTCGACGAGGCGCATTCGAGCCTCGTCGGACAGCTGGTCTGGATCGGCATGCGGCGCGCGGAAGTGCCGTACCGCCGGCGCGCGCGCGCGCACGGCGCCAGCGGCTGGACGCTCCGGAAGAAGCTCAAGTACATGCTCGACAGCTGCCTCGCGTTCTCCGACCTGCCGATCCGGATGCTGTTCGGGTTCGGGATGCTCGCGCTCGCGGTCGCGCTCGCGTTCGCGGCCGTCGTGCTGGTCGCGCGCCTGACCGGCCTCATCTCGGAGCCGGGCTACGCGACGACGGTGCTCCTGATCGCGGGCTTTGGCGCGCTGAACGCGCTCGGGCTGTCGGTCGTCGGCGCTTACGCCTGGCGCGCGTTCGAGAACACGAAGGGCCGGCCGCTCGCGATCGTGCGGCAGCGCTACACGTTCGGGGAGGGGGCGCAGCCGTGAAGACGTACGTGCATCCGCAGGCGCTGTGCGAGTCGCGCGCGATCGGCGCGCGCACGCGCGTTTGGGCGTTCGCCCACATCCTGCCCGGCGCGAAGATCGGCGCCGACTGCAACATCTGCGACCACACGTTCATCGAGAACGACGTCGTCGTCGGCGACCGCGTGACCGTCAAGTGCGGCGTCCAGCTCTGGGACGGCGTGCGGATCGAGAACGACGTCTTCATCGGGCCCAACGCGACCTTCTCGAACGATCCCTTCCCGCGCAGCCGCAAGTGGCCGAAGAAGTTCCTGCCGACGGTCGTGAAGGAGGGGGCGTCGATCGGCGCCAACGCGACGATCCTGCCCGGCGTGACGATCGGCCGCGGCTCGATGGTCGGTGCGGGGGCCGTGATCGTCGAATCGGTGCCGCCGTACGCGGTCGTCGCCGGCAACCCGGCGCGCATCGTCAGCTATTGCGATGCGGGCCCGGTGGGCAGGAAGGTGACGGCGCGCGCGACGCCCGCCGCGGCCGGAAAGACGCGCGTGCGGGGCGTCGTCGTCCACGAGCTCGCGGAGGTCGCCGACCTCCGCGGCAACCTCGTCGCGGGAGAGATCGGCAAGTTCCTGCCGTTCGAGCCGAAGCGCTTCTTCGTCGTCCACGGCGTCGCGAGCCGGCAGATCCGCGGTCAGCACGCGCACCGCAAGTGCCACCAGTTCCTGGTGTGCGTGCGCGGCAGCTGCCGCGTGATCGCCGACGACGGCACGCGCCGGCAGGAGTTCGTGCTCGACAGCCCGGCGCGCGGCGTCTACCTGCCGCCGCTCACCTGGGGCGTCCAGTACGACTACAGCGCGGACGCGGCGCTGCTCGTCCTCGCGTCGCACGCCTACGATCCGGCCGACTACGTGCGGGACTACGACGACTTCCGGCGCCTCGTGAAGCGCTGAGCCGTGCGCTTCGCGCGCTTCGTCGTGGTCGGCGCCGCCAACACGGCGCTTTCCTACGCGGTCTATCTGCTGCTGCTGCTCGTCGTCGATTACCGCGTCGCGTACACGGTGGCGTACGTGGTCGGGCTCGTCGTCGGCTACCTCGCGCAGGCGCGGCTCGTCTTCCGCGCGGAGCTCGGCGCCCGCACGCTCATCGCCTATCTCGCGACCTATGCGGCGATGTACCTCGCCTCGGTGCTCGTGCTCTGGATCGCCGTCGACCTCCTGGGCGTGCCGAAGCCATGGGCGATGCTGGTCGCGCTGTGCGTGACCGTGCCGAGCTCCTTCCTGTTGCTCTCGCGCGGATTCCGGGGGCGGACCTAGAACGGCGGGCGGACGCCGCAATGCCGCTGGCGGGCGCCTGCCCCCTGTGGCACGATTCGGGTCCTCCTCTTGCCACAGGACGAATTCGAATGAACCGCTGCTCGTACTTTCACCCGGCGAGCATGCTGGCGATGCTCTGCACACTCGCGCTGTCGGCAGCGCTTGCGGGGGCCGCCGGCGCGGCGCCGGCGGCCACGAACGACGCCGAGCTGCTCGGGCTCGGTTTCAAGGTGCTCGTCGCGACGACGCCGGTGCAGACGGATTGGGTGAAGCGCCTGAAGCCCGGCCAGATGCGGCCCATGCAGCGCAACGGCAAGCACTTCTACATCTATCCGGATGCCGCCCGGAACCAGATCTACGTCGGCGGCC
>DASQBO010000399.1:0-3776 GCA_035635175.1 Casimicrobiaceae bacterium
ATGCGCTTCACGCGCTCGTACAACCCCGACGTGTGGCACACGCTCGAGAACCTCGGGATCGGGCGCTTCGCCGTGCAGGCGGGGCGGGAACGCGAATTCGTCAATATCTATCGCGGCAGCGACCTCGCCCGCAGGCTCACCGACGACGAGTTCGCGGCGATGCTCGCGTTCGTGCGCGCGGCGTTCGAGCTGGCGCTCACGTTCCGAGGCGCGGGCGCTGCCCTGCCACCCGTCCGTGGCGGCAAGCGACCGCGCGAGGCGTGAGCGGACGGAGGGTGTCGTGCCGCGTTCCGTCGTCCGGCCGCATCGATCGCCGCTCGTGGCGAGCGCGTTGTTCGCGTTCGCCTGCGCGGCGCTCGCCGCGGAGCCCGCCTACTACGACGTGTCCCGCGGCCCGCACGACGTCGCGGCGACGCCGGCCGCGGGGGGGCCTGTCTATTACACGGCGCAGACGAGCGGCAAGCTCGGGATTCTCGATCCGGCGACGCGCAAGTTCGAGGAGATTCCGCTCGGCAGGAATTCGGCGCCCCACGGCGTGATCGTCGGCCCCGACGGGGCGCCGTGGATCACGGATGGCGGACAGAACTCGATCGTCCGTGTCGATCCCGCGACGCACGCGGTGCGCGTGTTCCCGCTGCCGGCCGATGTCGAATACGCGAACCTCAACACGCTGACGTTCGATGCGAAGGGCCGCGTGTGGTTCACCGGGCAGGGCGGATACTACGGCCGGCTCGTTCCGGGGAGCGGCGACGTGAAGATATGGAAGGCCCCAAGGGGCCGGGGCCCGTACGGCATCGCGACCACGCCGAAGGGCGACGTCTACTATGCGTCGCTCGCGGGCAACCACATCGCCAGGATCGACACGGAGTCGGGCGAAGCGACGGTGATCGAGCCGCCCACGAAGAATCAGGGCGCGCGCCGCGTGTGGTCCGATTCGCGCGGACGCATCTGGGTCAGCTACTGGAACACGGGGCACGTCGGCATGTACGACCCGGCGGCGAATGCGTGGCGCGAGTGGACGCTGCCCGGCCGGTCGCCGCACGCCTATGCCGTGTGGGTCGACCCCGCCGACAAGGTGTGGCTCTCCGAATGGACCGCAAACGCGATCGTCCGCTTCGACCCGGTCACCGAGAAGTTCGACAGCTTCCCGTCGAACCGTGCGGGGGCCGACGTGCGGCAGATGCTCGGGCGGTCAGGGGAGCTCTGGGCTGCCGAGTCCGGCAACGCCCGGCTAGTGATGATCCCGGCGAGGTAAGGGCTTTCCGCGCCGCGTGCAGCCGAAGGCATCGTGCCACACGCGGCATCGTCGTCGCTTTGACGCCTAGCCCTCGTACTTGAACGACAGCGCGACACGGGCGCGGTACGCGACGACCTTCCCGCCCTCGATCTTCATGTCGAGCTTCGAAATCTCCGCGATCCGCAGATCGCGTAGCGAGCGGCTTGCCGCCGCCACGGCGTTGTTCGCCGCGTCCTCCCATGATTTGGTGCTGGTGCCGATGACCTCGGTCACGCGATAAACGCCGTCGGCCGCGCTCTTCTTCGCCATGGTGTTCCGTCCTTTCGTCGTTGAGTCCCGCGGCAACGACGAACCCGTGCGCCGCGGGGTGCCGTTTCATCATACGCGGGCGCACGAGGCGCGGACAGGGGACGGCCTGCTGCGCCGCCGCAACGGGCCCGCTACATCAGACCCCGAACGACACGACCGCGGGGCCGAAGACCACCCGATGGAAGGTCATGACGAGGAGCGCTATGACCACGCCGGCGACAACGGCGATGACGTCCTGCTTCAGCGCGGGCTCGAACGACTTGACCGCGCGCCGTCGGATCGCGGAGACGAGATCGAGCACCGCGTAGGCGAGGAAGGAGCCGAACAGCAGCGTGCCGCGCGCGTCCCCGTTCGCGGCGAGGTGCACGCCCGCCCAGATCAGCGTGCCGAGCAGCATCGGGTGTCCGAGCGCGCGGCGAAGATGCGTGCGCATGTTCGCGGCCGCGAACAGGATGAACGAGAGCGTCATCGCGGCCGGCGCGATGGCGATCGCCGCGGGCATCGGGGCGAACAACTGCGCGCCGGACCCTGCGCTGCGGTAGCCGACGACGATCAGCACGAGCCCCGCGAGCGATACGAGCGAAAAGACTCCCCGATAACGCTGGTCGCCGAACCGCAGGGCCAGCGCCTGGCGCGCGGCGGGAACCGTCGGCAGCAGGTGGATGCCTAGGAACAGGAGGAGGCCGAGAGCGAGGGTCGTCATGATTGTGCGGAGAGGGCGGGGGCCGAGAGCGCGGCGAAGAGCGGACGCAGGTCGGCTGTCCCGCCCAGCGTTCCGATCGCGTCGCGCAGCGACGCTGCCCGCTTGGCGCCCAGCACCGGCTCGACGAGACCGTCGAACTTGCGCGCGAGCGCAGCGTCGTCGAGCGGGCGCTCGAGGCTGCCGACCGCGTGCTCGACGAGGACGTGCAGGCGGCGGCCGTCGCCGAGCGCGATCGTCACGTCGGCCGCGTCCTCGGCGATCGCGTCGTCGACGACCGCGTGGACGCGGCGCCGCAGCGCGACGAGGTCGGCGCGGCCGACGGCGGCGTCGGAGAACTCGGCTTCGCCCGCGCGTCCGAAGACGATCCCGGCCGCGCAGGCGTGGAAGACGCTGAACTTGCCCTCGAGCCCGGTGCGCGGCTCGGGCTTGCCCGTGAGTTCCAGCACGAGCGGGTGCACGCGCAGGTCGACGCGTGCGACGTCGTCCGCGCGGAGCCCGTGCGACTCGCGCAGCTGGACGCAGCCGTCGATCGCGGGATGGATGACGACGCCGCACGCGAACGGCTTGTAGGTGTTGAAGGCGAGCTCGAACCGCTCGCCGAGGCCGCCGGTGACCTCGCGCCAGTCCGCCTTGTCCGAGAACGTGCGCACGAGGCCGCGCGGCGCCTCGAGCGCGCGCGCCGAGGCCGTATAGCCGTGCTTCGCGAGGAGCGCCGCGAAGAGTCCCGCCCGCGCGGCGGCGCCCGGATGCAGCGGCTTCGTCATCGTGCCGAACTGCTCGCGCACGCCGACCGGCTGCGACGCCGCGATGCCGAGCGCCATCGTCGTGGCGCGCGCGTCGAGCCCCAGGATCCGTGCGCACGCAGCCGCGGCGCCGAGCATTCCGGTCGAGCCGGTGATGTGCCAGCCGCGATCGTAGTGGTCGGGGTAGATCGCGTTGCCGATGCGGCACGCGACGTCGATGCCGAGCACGACGGCGTCGACCAGCTGCCGGCCGCTCGCGCCCTTGCGCTCGGCGAGCGCCAGCGCCGCCGACGCGACGGGGCCCGCCGGATGGATGATCGTCTTCAGGTGCGTGTCGTCGAAGTCGAACGTGTGCGAGGCAACGCCGTTCACGAGCGCCGCGCTGCCGATGTCGACGCGCTCGCCGCGGCCGTAGAGCGTGGCCTGCGGCGACGGCGCGAGCTCGAGCGCTGCGGCGAGCGCGGCCTCGACGGTCGGATGCCGCGATGCGCCGATCGCGCAGCCGAAGTAGTTGAGGAGGGCGCGATGCGCCTCGTGCTCGATCGCGTCGCTCCAGCCCTGCGACGGATGCCCGGCGGCGAACTCCGCGAGGATGCGGGTGGCCTCGGGCGCCGTCGCGACGGCTGGGGAAGGCGTGTCCCTCGCCATCGCTCAGTCGGTGATCTCGATGTTGCGTTCCTTCGCGAGCTTCGACCAGCGCGCGATGTCGTCGCGGATGTAGCGCCCGAATTCCTCGGGCGACATCGGCATCGGCTGCAGCGCTTCCGCCGACAGCCGCTCGGCG
>DASQBO010000400.1:0-8450 GCA_035635175.1 Casimicrobiaceae bacterium
GCCGCGCACACCGCGCACTTCTCGATCGGCTCGGGGACCAAGCTCGCGCTCGAGGACGGGATCGCGCTCGCGCGCGCGATCGGAACGCATCCGGATCTGCGTGCCGCGCTCGCAGCGTACGAGGCGGAGCGCTCGGTCGAGGTGCTCAGGATCCAGAACGCCGCGCGGAACTCGACCGAGTGGTTCGAGAACGTCGCGCGCTACACGGCGCTCGAAGCGCCGCAGTTCGCCTACAGCCTGCTGACGCGCAGCCAGCGCATCTCGCACGAGAACCTGCGGCTGCGCGACCCGGCGTTCGTCGCGCGGATGGAGGCGTGGTTCGCCGACCGCGGCGGCAGCCGGGCGCCGCCGCCGATGCTGACGCCGTTCACGCTGCGCGGCGCCACCCTCGCGAACCGCGTCGTCGTCTCGCCGATGGCGCAGTACTCGTGCCGCGACGGCACGCCCGACGACTACTACCTCGTCCACCTCGGCAGCCGCGCGCACGGCGGCGCCGGGCTCGTCTTCACCGAGATGACGTGCGTGTCGGCGGACGCGCGCATCTCGCCCGGCTGCGCGGGCATGTACCTGCCCCAGCATCGCGACGCCTGGCGGCGGATCGTCGACTACGTGCACGCGCGCACGCCGGCGAAGATCGGCCTCCAGCTCGGCCACGCCGGCCCGAAGGGTTCGACGCAGCTCGGCTGGGAGGAGGCCGACGAGCCGCTGCCCGCGGGCAACTGGCCTCTGATCGCGCCCTCGGCGATCGCCTACGGCCCGCGCAACCAGGTGCCGCGCGCGATGGACGCGAGCGACATGGCGCGCGTGCGCGACGACTTCGTCCGCGCGGCGCAGTGGGGGGCCGGGTGCGGCTTCGACTGGCTCGAGCTCCACTGCGCGCACGGCTACCTGCTCTCGGCTTTCATCTGTCCGCTCACCAACGCGCGCGACGACGTTTACGGGGGCTCCCTCGAGAATCGCTGCCGCTTTCCGCTCGAGGTCTTCGCGGCGATGCGCGCCGTGTGGCCCGAGGACCGGCCGATTTCGGTGCGCATCTCCGCGCACGACTGGGCGCCCGGCGGCAACACCCCCGACGACGCCGTCGCGATCGCGCGCCTCTTCAAGGCGGCCGGCGCCGACCTGATCGACGTGTCGTCGGGGCAGACGACGCGCGACGCGAAGCCCGTCTACGGCCGCATGTACCAGACGCCTTTCGCCGACCGCATCCGGAACGAGGTCGACATCGCGACGATGGCGGTGGGCGCTATCTACGAGCCCGATCACGTCAACAGCATCCTGATGGCGGGCCGCGCGGACCTCTGCGCGCTCGCGCGGCCGCACCTCGCCGACCCCTATTGGACGCTGCACGCAGCGGCGGCGCTCGGCTGGCACGAGATGCCGTGGCCGCCGCAGTACCTGTCCGGCAAGGCGCAGCTCGAGCGCAACCTCGCGCGCGCGGCGCAGATGGCGGGCGAGCGGCGGGAGGACGCATGAGCGCGCGGGGCAAAGCCAAGGCCCGAAGGGTGCGTCCGCGCGCGATTGCGGCGGCCGACGGTGCATGCTTGCGATATTTACTGTCCGAGCGGAAGCCGAACGGATGAACAACCTCGCGGAGCCGGTCGCCGACCGGGAGTCGCGCCTGCACGACGACCATCACGAGGCGCTGCGCCTGTGGCTGCGCCTTCTCACCTGCACGATGCTGGTCGAGAGCCGGATCCGGAGCCGGCTGCGCGAGCGCTTCGCGACGACGCTGCCGCGGTTCGACCTGATGGCGCAGCTCGAGCGGCATCCCGAAGGCCTGCGCATGGGGGAGCTGTCGCAGCGCATGATGGTCACCGGCGGCAACGTCACCGGCATCGCCGCGACGCTCGTGGCCGAGGGCCTGGTCGAGCGGCGCGCGATTCCCGGCGACCGGCGCGCGCAGGCGGTGCGGCTCACCGCCGCCGGCAAGCGGGCGTTCGATGCGATGGCGGCGGAGCACGAGCAGTGGATCCGGGAGCTCCTGGGCGGGCTCTCCGTCGCCGACCGCGAGCGCCTGCACGCGCTGCTCGGCCGGCTCAAGAAATCGATTCCTGCGCCAGGGCCCGGCGCAGACGGAGACCGACGATGACGATGGCGCATCACGCGCGGCCGTTCCGCGCCTACGAGGCGAAGCACTTCCGCTGGCACGCGGACGCGGACGGGAAGGTGGCGACGATCACGCTCGATCGGCCGGAGAGGAAGAATCCGCTGACGTTCGACTCGTACGCCGAATTGCGCGACCTCTTCCGCGGCCTCGTCTACGCGAGCGACGTCAAGGCGCTGGTCGTGACCGGCGCCGGCGGCAACTTCTGCTCCGGCGGCGACGTCCACGAGATCATCGGTCCCCTCACGCGGATGACGACGCCCGAGCTCCTCGCGTTCACGCGGATGACGGGCGACCTCGTCAAGGCCATGCGCGCGTGCCCGCAGCCGATCGTCGCCGCGGTGGACGGCATCTGCGCAGGCGCCGGCGCGATGGTCTCGCTTGCGTCCGACTTCCGCATCGGGACGGCCGCGGCGAAGACCGCGTTCCTGTTCGTGCGCGTCGGCCTCGCCGGCTGCGACATGGGCGCCTGCACGCTGCTGCCGCGGACGATCGGGCAGGGCCGGGCGGCCGAGCTCCTCTACACCGGTCGCGCGATGAGCGCGGAGGAGGGGCTCGCGTGGGGCTTCTTCAACCGGCTGGTCCCGAGCGACGCGCTCGCCGCGGAGGCCCGGTCACTCGCGCGATCGCTGGCCGACGGGCCGACGTTCGCGCACGGGATGACGAAGAAGCTCCTGCATCAGGAGTGGGCCATGGACCTCGACGCGGCGATCGAGGCGGAGGCCGAGGCGCAGGCGATCTGCATGCAGACCGGCGACTTCCGGAGGGCGTTCGACGCGTTCGCGGCGAAGAAGACGCCGAAATTCGAAGGCAATTGATGAACCTCGATCACCTCGCCTGGCCGTTCTTCGACGACGCGCACCGGCGCCTCGCCGCGGAGCTCGTCGGCTGGACCGCCGCGGAATTGACGGCGACCGGCCACGACGACGTCGACGCGGCGTGCCGCGACCTCGTGCGCCGGCTCGGCGCGGCCGGCTGGCTCCGCTATTGCGTCCCGGCCGCCGACGGCGGCGCGCTGCCCGAGCTCGACTCCCGCGCGCTCTGCCTCGCGCGCGAGACGCTCGCCTACGCCGACGGTCTCGCCGACTTCGCGTTCGCGATGCAGGGACTCGGCAGCGGGCCGATCACGCTCGCGGGCACCGCTGCCCAACGGGCGCGCTGGCTGCCGCGGGTGGCGCGAGGGGAAGCGATCGCCGCGTTCGCGCTGTCGGAGCCGGAGGCGGGATCCGACGTCGCGGCGCTGACCACGTCCGCGCGCCGCGACGGCGACGCCTGGATCCTCGACGGCACGAAGACGTGGATCAGCAACGGCGGCATCGCGGACTTCTACTGCGTGTTCGCGCGCGCGCCCGCGACAGCCGGCACGCGCGGGATCTCGGCGTTCGTCGTCCCGGCCGACGCCCGCGGACTCCGCGTCGCGGAGCGCATCGACGTGATCGCGCCGCATCCGCTCGCGCGGCTCGAGTTCGACGCGTGCCGCGTGCCGGCGGACGCGCTGCTCGGCGCCGAGGGCGAGGGCTTCAAGCTCGCGATGCGCACGCTCGACGTCTTCCGCGCGTCGGTCGCCGCGGCGGCGATCGGCTTCGCCCGCCGGGCGCTCGACGAGGCGGTTGATCACGCACGCGAGCGGACGATGTTCGGCGGCCGGCAGGCCGACCTCCAGCTCACGCAGGCGTCGCTGGGCGAGATGGCGACCGCGGTCGACGCCGCGGCGCTCCTCACCTACCGCGCCGCGTGGCGGCGCGACGTCCAGAAGCTCCGCGCGACGCGCGAGGCGGCGATGGCGAAGATGGCCGCGACCGAATCAGCGCAGCGCGTGATCGACGCGGCGGTGCAGCTCAAGGGGGGCCGCGGCGTCGCGCGCGGCGAGACGGTCGAGCGGCTGTATCGCGAGATCCGCGCGCTCCGCATCTACGAAGGCGCGACCGAGGTCCAGAAGCTGATCGTCGGCCGCGACGTGCTCGCAGCGCGACAGGGAGGAGGGCCGCCCGCATGACCTACACCGCACACGTCGACACGTTCGCGCGCGACTGCCTGCCGCCGCGCGAGCAATGGCCGGAGTTCATCTTCGAGCGGCCCGAGCTCCGGTATCCGGACCGGCTCAACGCCGCGCGAGCGTTGCTCGAAGGTGCGATCGAGCGCGGCGACGCAGCGCGGCCGGCAATCCGCGCGCCGGGCGGGCTCGTGTGGTCCTATGCCGAGCTCGACGCGACCGCGAACCGGATCGCACGCGTGCTGGTCGAGGACCTGGGGCTCGTGCCCGGCAACAGGGTGCTGCTCCGCGCGCCGAACAACCCCCTCTACGCCGCGTCGTTCCTCGGCGTGCTGAAGGCGGGCGGCATCGCGGTCGGGACGATGCCGCTGCTCCGCGCGAAGGAGCTGACGGACATCGTCACCAAGGCCGAGATCTCGCACGCGCTCTGCGATGCCCGGCTCGAAACGGAGCTCGACGCCGCGCGGCCGCAGTGCCCCACGCTCGCGCACGTCGCCTACTTCGGAGGGGCGGCCGCGGACGGGCTCGAGGCACGGGCGGCGCGCAAGCCCGCGACGTTCGACCCCGTCGACACGGCCGCGGAGGACACGGCGCTGATCGCGTTCACGTCGGGGACGACGGGCAAGCCCAAGGGGACGATGCACTTCCACCGCGACCTCATCGCCGCGTGCGACTGCTGGCCGCCGGCGATGCTTCGCGCGAGCGCCGACGACGTCTTCACCGGCAGCCCTCCGCTCGCGTTCACGTTCGGGCTCGGCGGGCTCCTGCTGTTCCCGCTGCGGATCGGCGCGTCGACGCTGCTGATCGAGCGGCCCGCGCCGGACGCGCTCCTGCCGGCGATCGCCGAGCACCGCGCGAGCGTGCTGTTCACGGCGCCGACGTCGTATCGCGCAATGGCCGCGAGCGCCAAGCAGCACGATCTCTCGTCGCTGCGGAAATGCGTGTCCGCCGGCGAGCCGCTGCCCGGGGCGACGCGCGAGCTGTGGAAGGCGGCGACGGGGATCGAGATCATCGACGGCATCGGCTCGACCGAGATGTTCCACATCTTCATCTCGAGCGACGAGGCGCACGCCAAGCCCGGCGCGCTCGGCACGGTCGTGCCCGGATATCGCGCTGCGGTGATGGACGACGCGGGGCGGCCCGCGCCGCCTGGCACCGTGGGGCGGCTGGCGGTCAAGGGTCCGACCGGCTGCCGCTACCTGGCCGACGACCGGCAGACGCAGTACGTGCAGGGGGGGTGGAACTACACGGGCGACACGTTCTCCGCGGACGCCGACGGGTGCTTCTACTACCAGGCGCGCGCCGACGACATGATCATCACGGCCGGCTACAACATCGGCGGACCCGAGGTGGAAGGCGCGCTCCTTCTGCACCCCGCGGTCGCCGAGTGCGGCGTGATCGGCGTTCCGGACGAGGAGCGCGGTCAGATCGTGAAGGCGTTCGTCGTGCTGAAGCCGGGATTCGACCCCGGCCCCGCACTGACCGCGGAGCTGCAGGACTTCGTCAAGCAGTCCATCGCGCCCTACAAGTATCCGCGCGCCGTCGAGTTCATCGCTTCGCTGCCGCGGAGCGAGGTCGGCAAGCTGCAGCGCGCGCGGTTGCGGCAGCTCGAGCGCGAGCGGGGGGAGGCCACGGGGTGAGCCGGGCCGCGAAGCACGCCGGGCACCGGCTCCTGCACCCGGCCGGATGGGCGCCGGCGAAAGGCTACGCGAACGGCGTCGCGGCCGAAGGGCGGCTCGTCTTCGTCGGCGGGCAGATCGGCTGGAACGCGGCACAGGTGTTCGAGAGCGCCGACTTCGTCGCGCAGGCACGGCAGGCGCTCGCCAACGTCGTCGCGGTGCTGGCCGAGGCCGGCGCGCGGCCGGAGCACGTGACCCGGATGACGTGGTACGTCGTCGACAAGCGCGAATACCTGGCCTGCGGCAAGGCGCTCGGCGCCGCCTACCGCGACGTCATGGGCCGGCACTATCCGGCCATGACGGCGGTCGAGGTCAAGGCGCTGATGGAGGATGCCGCGCGCGTCGAGATCGAGGCGACCGCGGTCGTGCCCGGCGCGACCCCTTGACGCACCTCAAGGCGGCCGCCGGGACAGTCCGGAAAATCGTATGATCCGAGAATCCGAGGGCGGCCCGGCCGGCGCCTTCGCGCGGTAGGAGCCGCCCATGAACGCACCCGATACGATCGTCCGCACGGCCAAGGCCCGCTTCGCGTGGGACGACCCGCTGCTGCTCGCGAGCCAGCTGACCGAGGAAGAGCGGATGGTCCGCGACACCGCGCACGCGTACGCGCAGGAGAAGCTCATGCCGCGCGTGACCGAGGCGTTCCGGCACGAGGCCTCGGATCCCGCGGTCTTTCCGGAGATGGGCGGGCTCGGCCTCCTCGGCGCGACGCTGCCGGCGGAGTACGGCGGCGCGGGCCTCAACTACGTGTGCTACGGCCTGATCGCGCGCGAGATCGAGCGCGTCGATTCGGGTTACCGGTCGATGATGAGCGTCCAGAGCTCGCTCGTCATGTTCCCGATCTACACGTACGGCAGCGAGGCGCAGCGGCGCAAGTACCTGCCGAAGCTCGCGACGGGCGAGTGGATCGGCTGCTTCGGCCTCACCGAGCCGAACCACGGCTCGGACCCGGGCAGCATGGTGACGCGCGCGCGCAGCGTCGAGGGCGGCTACAAGCTCTCCGGCGCGAAGATGTGGATCTCGAACTCGCCGATCGCCGACGTCTTCGTCGTATGGGCGAAGACCGACGACGGCGTGATCCGCGGCTTCGTCCTCGAGAAGGGGATGAAGGGGTTGAGCGCGCCGAAGATCGAGGGCAAGTTCAGCCTCCGCACGTCGATCACCGTCGAGATCGTGATGGACGAGGTGTTCGTCCCCGAGGAGAACCGGCTGCCGAACGTCGAGGGCCTCAAGGGCCCGTTCGGCTGCCTCAACTCCGCGCGCTACGGCATCGCGTGGGGCGCGCTCGGCGCCGCCGAGTTCTGCTGGCACGCGGCGCGGCAGTACACGCTCGACCGCACGCAGTTCGGGCGCCCGCTCGCCGCGAACCAGCTGATCCAGAAGAAGCTCGCCGACATGATGACCGAGATCGCGCTGGGCCTGCAGGGATGCCTGCGCCTCGGCCGGATGAAGGACGAGGGCGTGGCCGCGCCCGAGATCACGTCGATCATGAAGCGCAACTCGTGCGGCAAGGCGCTCGACATCGCGCGCGCCGCGCGCGACATGCACGGCGGCAACGGGATCGTCGACGAGTTTCACGTGATCCGCCACGTGCTGAACCTCGAGACCGTCAACACGTACGAAGGGACGCACGACATCCACGCGCTGATACTCGGCCGCGCGCAAACGGGCATCTCCGCGTTCTGACGAAGAGCCGCTGCGCGTCCCGTCTGCTTCGTTGCGGGCTCGCTCGAGGCTCGCGTACCTCAATGTGCCATCTCGCGTCCCGCTCACCCGCGCCTCGCATCCGGGACTGCTCGCGACGCTTTTCGCTCGAGCCGATGTGAGCCAGGACGGTTCGCGATGAAGCTCTACGACTATTTCCGCTCGTCGGCGGCCTACCGGGTGCGGATCGCCCTCAACCTGAAGGGCGTCGCGCCCGAGCGCGCGTTCGTCCACCTGCGCAAGGGCGACCAGCGCGCGGACGAGTACCTCGCGCTGAACCCGCAGGGGCTCGTGCCGTCGCTCGTCACCGACGACGGCGCCGTGCTGACGCAGTCGATCGCGATCCTCGAGTGGCTCGACGAGACGTTCCGCGAGCCGCCCATCCTGCCCCGCGACGCCGCGGGCCGCGCGCGCGTTCGCTCTCTCGCGCTCGCGATCGCCTGCGACATCCACCCGTTGAACAACCTGCGCGTGCTGAGCTACCTGACGGGCACGCTCGGCGCGACCGAGGCGCAGAAGAACGGCTGGTACAAGTACTGGATCGACGTCGGCTTCGAGGCGCTCGAGACGCGGCTCGCGCGCGACGGCGCGACGGGCCGCTTCTGCCACGGCGACGCACCGACGATCGCCGACATCTGCCTCGTTCCGCAGATGGCGAACGCGCGCCGCGTCGAGTTCGACTTCGCGCCGTATCCGACGCTCGCGCGGATCGAGAGCGCCTGCCAGGCGCTCCCGGCGTTCGTCGCGGCGGCGCCGTCGAACCAGCCGGACGCGGAATAGGAGGTCCTCGTGACGTATGCCCTGCCGGTGTGGGAGTTGCCCGCCGTGCCGATCCACGGCGCCGCGGAGCGCTTTCCCGTGCGCCACGTCTTCTGCGTCGGGCGCAACTACGCCGAGCACGCGAAGGAGATGGGCGGCGACGCGACGAAGGAGCCGCCGTTCTTCTTCACCAAGGCGGCCGACTCGATCG
>DASQBO010000401.1:0-4730 GCA_035635175.1 Casimicrobiaceae bacterium
CCGCACGATCGCGAGCCCGAGCCCGGTGCCTCCGGTCGCGCGCGAACGGCTGCGGTCCACGCGGTAGAAGCGCTCGGTGAGCCGAGGGATGTGCTCGGCGGCGACGCCGACGCCGGTGTCGGCCACCGCGAAAGTCCCGCGGCCCTGCGCGTCGACGTGCCACGACAGCGTGATCGTGCCGCCGTCCGGCGTGTAGCGGACGGCGTTCGACACGAGGTTGCCGAACGCGCTCGCGAGCTCGTCGCGCGCACCGGTGACGAAGGCCGCCTCGTCGGCCGGTGCCGCAGCGACGACCGTGTGTCGGCCGGACGACAGCGCGCGCGCCTGCGCGCAGACCTCGGCGACGAGCAGCAGGATCGGGAACGTCGTGTCGGCCGGCGGGTTCTGCTCGCTTTCGAGCGCCGAGAGCGTGAGGAGGTCGCCGACGAGGCGCTGCATGTTACGCGCCTGCTCGGCGACGAGCCCGAGGAAGCGCTGCCGCTGCCACGCGTCGAGATCGAGGTCCTGCAGCGTCTCGACGAAACCCGTGACCACCGTCAGCGGCGTCTTGAGCTCGTGCGAGACGTTGGCGATGAACTCGCGGCGCATCCGCGCGCTCGCTTCGATCTGCGTGATGTCCCGCGACAGCAGGAGCTTCTGCTCGTCGCCGTATGGCACGACCTGGATCGACAGCGTGACGCCCAGCTCGCGCTGCGAGGCGACGACGACCGGCTCCGAGAAGTCGTCGCCCTCGAGGTAGCGGACGACTTCCGGCTGGCGGACGAGGTTGCCCACCCTCTGGCCGAGGTCGCGCTGCGGGTCGAGTCCCAGGTGGGCGCTCGCGCGCGCGTTGGCGAAGCGGATCCGGTTCGCGTCGTCGAGGACCACGATCCCTTCAGGAATCGCCTCGGCAGCCGCCGCGAACCGCTCGAGGCGCTGCACGAGCCCGCGCTCCACGGCGGCGCGCGTCCGCACGCGCCGGTAAAGACCGGTGAACACCTGCCGCCAGCTGCCGCGCCCTTCGGGCACCGGGGCTTCGCGCGGGCCTTCCGCCCACCGCGCGAGGAGGTCGAGCTGCCGGAGGTGGAAGCCGAGGATCGCGAACGTCGACACGGCGAGGATCGCGAGTGCCCACCCCGCGCCGAATGCGAGCCACGCGAGCAGCGTCGCCGCCGCTGCGGCCAGGGGCGCCGCCAGCGCGGTGTAGAACGTCCGCGTCATGGCGAGGAAGCCTAGCACGGGCGTCGCGGCGCGATTCCCCTCACCGCGGCAGGGCGAGGCGATATCCCGTCCCTCGCACGGTCTCGATCATCGTGTCGCAGCCGGTGGGGCCGAGCGCCACGCGCAGGCGCCGGATGTGCACGTCGACGGTCCGCTCTTCGATGTAGACCTGGTCGCCCCACACCTTGTCCAGCAGCTGCGAGCGCGAGTGGACGCGCTCCGGCCGCGCGAGGAAATAGCGCAGCAGCCGGAACTCGGTCGGTCCGAGGTCGACGGCCCTGCCGTTCGCGCTCACGCGATGCGTTGCCGGATCGAGGCGCAGCGGCCCGACCTCGAGCGTCTCCTGCGCGGCCTCGGGCGCCCGCCGTCGCAGCACGGCCTTCACGCGGGCCTTGAGCTCGCGCGGCGAGAACGGCTTCGTCACGTAGTCGTCGACCCACGCCTCGAGCCCGGCGACCTTGTCCGCCTCGTCGCTGCGTGCCGTGACCATGATGACCGGCAGATCGCGCGTGCGGGGGTCACCGCGGAGCTCCTTCGCGAACGCGAGCCCGGACAGGCCGGGGAGCATCCAGTCGAGCAGCAGCAGGTCGGGCAGTGACGACTGCAGCTTCTGCCGGGCCGTCTCGGCATCGGCGGCCCCTTCGACGTCGTAGCCTGCGTCGACGAGGTTGACCTTGAGGAGCTCGAGGATCGCGGGCTCGTCCTCGACGACCATGATCGTGGGCATCACGGATGACCTTCGCGCTGCGCGCTCCGGTATTCGCGCGGCCTCCGGCGCGCCGTGCCTTTCCGTGCTTTCTCTGGATCGGCCGCCGCCAGCGCTCGCAGACGCGCCCTTCGGGCCTTGGCTTCGCCCTGCTCGCGCAGGCGTTCGGGGCGGCCCTGCGGGGTCAAGGCTCCTTCGCGCCGCGCGCTCCGGTATTCGCCCTCGGGGCGGCCCTGCGGGGTCAAGGCTCCTTCGCGCTGCGCGCTCCGGTATTCGCCCTCGGGGCGGCCCTGCGGGCTCATGGCTCGGAGAGTTCCGCGCGGATCTGGTCGGCCGACGCGTGCCGCACGTCGATGCCCCTGACCGCCTGGACCACGGCCTCCGCGATGTTCTTCGCGTGGTCGCCGACGCGCTCGATCGACTTCGCGATGAACACGATCTCGAGCGCCGCGGTGATCGTCCGCGGATCCTCCATCATATAGCTGATCAGCTGGCGCATGATCGCGTGGAACGACGCGTCGACCGACTCGTCGTCGCCGATGACTTCGGCCGCCGCACCGGTGTCGAGCCGCGCGAACGCGTCGAGCGCCGCCTGCAGCATCGCGCGCACGGTCTCGAGCGAGCGCACGACGTCGTGGTAGCGGAGCTGCGCGAGACGCCCGCCGCCGCCCGCCTGCTCGGCCTTGAACGCGATCTTCTTCGCCTCGTCGCCGATCCGCTCGAGGTCGTTCACGACCTTGGTGACCGTCATGATCATCCGCAGGTCGATCGCCGCCGGCTGGCGCTTCGCGATGATCTGCGTGCACTGCTGGTCGATCTCCATCTGCATCCGGTTGATCGCCTGCTCGTCGCCGCCGACCGCGTCGATCAGGTCGGCCACTTCCTCGTCGGCGAGCGCCGCGAGCGCGCGGTCGAGCTGCTTCTCGACCAGGCCGCCCATCGCGAGCACGCCGCTCCGGATCGTCTCCATCTCGGCGTCGAACTGCTTGTGCGTGTGGTCTGTCATGGGGATCAGCCAAATCTGCCGGTGATGTAGTCCTCGGTCTCCCTTCGCCGCGGCTTGAGGAAGAGCTGGTCGGTCTCGCCGAATTCGATCAGCTCGCCCAGGTACATGTACGCGGTGAAATCGGAGACGCGCGCCGCCTGCTGCATGTTGTGCGTGACGATCGCGATCGTGTATTCTTCCTTGAGCTCGGTGATGAGCTCCTCGATCTTGGCGGTGGAGATCGGGTCGAGCGCCGAGGTCGGCTCGTCGAGCAGCAGCACCTCCGGCTTGACCGCCACCGCGCGGGCGATGCACAGGCGCTGCTGCTGCCCGCCGGAGAGCGCCATCCCGCTTTGCTTGAGCTTGTCCTTCGCCTCGTCCCACATCGCCGCCTTGGTGAGCGCCCACTCGACACGCTCGTCCATCTCGCGCGCCGACAGGTCCTCGTACAAGCGGACGCCGAAGGCGATGTTGTCGTGGATCGACATCGGGAACGGCGTCGGCTTCTGGAAGACCATGCCGACTTTCGCCCGCAGCAGGTTGATGTCCACCCCCGGCGCGAGGACGTTCTCGCCGTCGAGCCAGATCTCGCCGACGGCGCGCTGGCCCGGATAGAGCGAGTACATCCGGTTGAGCGTGCGCAGGAGCGTCGACTTGCCGCAGCCGGAGGGCCCGATGAACGCGGTGACGCGGCGCTCGGCGATGTCGAGGTTGATGTCCTTCAGCGCCTGGAACTTGCCGTAGAAGAACGCGAGGTCGCGGATCGCCATCTTCGGCGGTGGGCCGGCCGGCGGGGCTTCCCGGGCGTGCGGCGTGTCGACGAGGGCGGCTTCCATGGCTGTCTCGTTCGGGTCAGCGGACGGCGGACTGGCGGAACACCGTCCGGGCGAGGATGTTGATGACGAGCACCGAGAGCGTGATGAGGAACGCGCCGCCCCACGCGAGCTCCTTCCAGTCGTCGTAGGGCGACAGCGCGAACTGGAAGATCACGACGGGCAGGTTCGCCATCGGCCCGTTCATGTCGAGCGTGAAGAACTGGTTGTTGAGCGCGGTGAACAGCAGCGGCGCCGTCTCGCCCGACATCCGCGCCACGGCGAGCAGGACGCCGGTGATCACGCCGCCGCGCACCGCCCGCAGCGTGACGACGAGGATCACCTTGTACATCGGCGCGCCGAGCGCGATCGCGGCCTCGCGCAGGCTCGCGGGAACGAGCTGCAGCATGCTTTCGGTGGTCCGGACCACCACCGGGATCGCGATCAGCCCCAGTGCGGCCGAGCCCGCCCACCCCGAGAAGTGGCCGACCTCCGTCACGTAGATCGTGTAGACGAAGAGACCCAGCACGATCGACGGCGCCGACAGCAGGATGTCGTTCATGAAGCGCGTGAGGCGCGCGATCCACCCGTCGCGGCCGTACTCGGCGAGGTAGATGCCGGCGAGAATGCCGATCGGCGTCGCCACGAGCGTCGCGACGCCGACGATCAGCGCGCTGCCGGCGATCGCGTTCGCGAGGCCGCCCGCGGAGCCCGGGGGCGGCGTCGTCTGCAGGAAGAGCGTCGGCCCGAGCGCGCCGATGCCGCGACCGAACAGCACGGCGAGGATCCACAGCAGGAATGTCATCCCGAACGCCATCGCGCCGAGCGACATGAGCAGGTTGAACCGGTTGATCCAGAGGCGGCGCCGGTAGAGCGCCGACGTGCGCGCCCTCATGTCCGTCGCCCCTCGCCGCGGGCGAGCTGCGCGATCAGCAGGCGGGAGCAGGCGAGCACGATGAAGGTGAGCACGAAGAGCGCGAGGCCGAGCGAGATCAGCGACGCGCGGTGCACCGGATCGGCCGCCTCG
>DASQBO010000402.1:0-6018 GCA_035635175.1 Casimicrobiaceae bacterium
ATCGCGAAGAGATCGAAGGCGAGCGCGCGCTCGCCGGGGCGAGCGCGCCACGCCGCCTCGAGCTGGCGCCAGAGGTGACGCGCGACGTCGACCGCCGGTGCGCCGGCGAAGACCGCGGCGAGCGCACCGCCTTCCTCGTGCAGCATCGCGGCGAGCGCCGCGCGGATCCCGTGGTCGGCGAGGTCGGCTGCCTGCCGCGTCGGCGCGTCGAGGGCGTCGCGCGCCAGCGCATACAGACGCACGGCGGCCGGCGGGGCGCTCTCGGCCCGGGGAAACTCGCGCGGGTCCGGCAGCTGGCCGACGTCGATCATGGCGCCGATTGTAGGCGGCGCCGCTCAGAAGCAGAACGCGCCGTGTCCCGGGGGCTGCGCAACCGACAGCGCACGCCAGATGCCGAAAGCCGCGAAGCCCGCGAGGAGCGCGGCGGCCCCGTAGCGAACGATGCGCGCGTCGAGCCAGCCGCGTGCGCGAGTGACGATCCATCCCGCCGCGAGCAGGTTCGGCAGCGTCCCGAGGCCGAACGCGAGCATCACGAGCGCGCCGCCCGGCGCGCTGCCCGCGAAGAGCGCGATCGGCAGCACGCCATAGACGAGTCCGCACGGAACGAGACCCCAGAGCATGCCGAGGGCGAAGCGCGCCGACGCGGCGCCGCGGGTCACGAGCGGCCGCACCGCCGGAACGACCCGCGCGAACACGGCGGCTCCGACGCGTTGCAGCCATTCGACGTTCGACCCCCGGCCGGCAATCGCGAGCGCGAGCGCGAGCAGGAACAGGTTGGCGACGACGTACAGCGCGCGTTGCACGGCCGGCCACTCGCCCGCGCCCAGCACGAGGCCGCCCACGCCGCCCGCGATCGCGCCGAGTGACGCGTACGTCGTGATGCGCCCGAAATTGTGCGCAAGCTGCCAACGCGCCAGCGCGCGCGCGGGAAGCAGCGCCGCCCCCTGGTCCCTTGGGGGTATTCCCGCGCCCGACAACGCCATGACGAAGCCGCCGCACATGGCGACGCAGTGGGCGCCACCCAGGAGGCCCGCCAATAGCGCGGCGGTCAGCGCCGAGAGGGAAAGCGCTTCCATGTGCGACAATCCGTCGCAGGCGTCACGGGAATGGCGGCGGTCCTGCCCCCCGCCGGCGACTGACCGTCTGGAAAAGGCGTCGTTTTGGCATTAGACTGCGGTCGTTTGCCGCACCGCGGCGACCCTGTCGAAGTCATGCCCGTTACCGTCAAGTCCTTGGCCACCGCCGATCCGCACGCCTCGCCGCCCTCGCGCACCTCCGGCCAGACCGGAGCGGCGGTCATCTCGATCCGCGACCTCAAGGTCCACTGCTCGACGTGCAGCATGCGCGAGCTGTGCCTGCCGATGGGACTCGACACGGAAGACCTGAAGCAGATCGACGCGCTGCTTGGCAACCGGATCAAGCTCCGCAAGGGGGACACGCTTTACCGGGCCGGCGAACCGTTCTCCGCGCTGTACGCGATCCGCATCGGCTCGCTCAAGACGACGGTGCTGGCGGAGGACGGCCGCGAGCAGGTGTCGGGCTACCACATGCTGGGCGACATCATCGGGCTCGACGGCATCGGCACCGACCGCCACGGCTGCCAGGCGATCGCGCTCGAGGATACCGACGTCTGCGTCCTGCCCTTCGAGCGCATCGAGGACATGGCGCGTGCCGTGCCCCCCCTCCAGCACAACCTGCACAAGCTCCTGTCGCGGGAGATCTCGCGCGACCAGAACGTGATGCTCCTGCTCGGCAGCATGCGCGCCGAGGAGCGCCTCGCTGTCTTCCTGATCTCGCTCGCCGAGCGCTACAAGCGGCGCGGCTACTCGTCGACCGAGTACGTGCTGCGGATGACGCGCGAGGAGATCGGCAGCTACCTGGGGCTCAAGCTCGAGACGGTGAGTCGCCTCTTCTCCCGCTTCCAGGAGGAAGGCCTGATCCAGGTCCAGGGGCGCGCCGTCAAGCTGCTCGATCCCACGGCATTGAAGCAGCTCGTCGGGCAACGGGGCTAGCGGCGAGCCCGTCCGCACTTCGTAACCCGCGGATCTCACCGGCGAACGACCTCTCCCGGCGCGCAGCATGCGTCGGGCTCCTCGCGCTTCGGACAGCCCGCGGGCCGTTCGAGCGGCTCCATCGGGCACCGGTTGACCTCCCACGGCGACCGCTCGAGGAACACCGTCAGCGCCGACGACGCGATCCCGAGCCCCCAGAAACCGAAGAAGCCCATCGTGTAGATCGCCGAGCGCGACATCTCGAGCGGCGAGCCGAAGAAATGCAGGTCGAAGGGATCGAACACGGTGAAGAAGATCACCTCTGCGATCCCCGCCACGAGGAAAGCCGGCCACATCACCCACATGAGCCGGTGCGCGAAACTGCCGTCGTTCGTCATTGCCGTCTCCCCGTGATGGGCCCGCCGCCTCGTCATCCAGCCGGCCGCCCTGTCCCGATGCGAACGTCCCGCAGCCCTTCCGCCGCCGGCACGGTCGGCAACCGCCACGACGGCGTTTCGACGGTGACGAGCCAGCGCCCCGCGGGCGGCATGCCGATCGTGCCGACGTAGACGCCGCCCGGGCCGCGGGTCAGAACGACGCTCCGGTCCTGGCCCGCGCGCGTCGGGTGCGCGAGCAGCAGCCGGACCGACGGCGGCGCCGCGGCGGGATCGTCCGAGCCGCGAAGCTCGAGCGTCGCCGCGCCTTCCGGCGTCACGCGCAGCGTCGCGGACAGCCCGAGCGCGGCCGCGCGCGCGGTGCGCTCGATCTCCTTGTTCACGAGGAGCCCGCGCTTGTAGTAGTCGTCGGCGATCACGCCGTCGTCGGTCGAGGCGGCCAGCCACGCCGTGAAGAGCGCTGCGACGACGACCGTGGCGGGCCCCGCGATCAGGAACCACGGCCAGCGCTGGCGATACCAGGGCGCGGCGGTCGTCGTCATCGCGGCAGCAGGAACGTCGACTTCTCGCGGCGGACGAGCACCGGCGGCTCGCTCGACTGCACGACGAACTCGATGGCGTTCGAACCGGGCTTGCCCGCGTCGGCGGGCGCCTGCAGGCGCACGGGGATCAGCCGCGAGCCCGCGGCGGCGACGGCGAACGGCTGGTCGACGCCCTCCACCCTGAGACCGGGAATCCCCTCGGCAGCGAGGGTGAACGACCGCGCCGACTCGTCGGTGTTCATGATCTGGAGGCGATACACGTTCTCGATCACACCCGGCGCGGCCTCGCGCGCGAGCGCGCCGCGGTCTCGGATCACGTCGACCTTGAGCGGGTTCCGCAGCGCGAGCGACGCGGCGGTCGCGGCGACGATGACGACGAGGAGCCCGGTGTAGACCAGCGTGCGTGGCCGCAGAGTCCGCTTCCACATCGCGCCACGGCCGAGATGCCGCTCGAGCGCGTTCTCCGACGCGTAGCGGATCAGCCCGCGCGGATAACCCATCTTGTCCATCACCTGGTCGCAGCCGTCGATGCACGCCGCGCAGCCGATGCACTCGTACTGGAGGCCCTTGCGGATGTCGATCCCGGTGGGGCAGACCTGGACGCAGATGTTGCAGTCGACGCAGTGGCCGAGCCCCGCGGCCGCGGGAGCGGTCTTGCGGCTGCGCGCCCCGCGCGGCTCGCCGCGCTCGGGGTCGTAGGCGATGATCAGGGTGTCGCGGTCGAACATCGCCGACTGGAACCGCGCGTACGGGCACATGTACTTGCAGACCTGCTCGCGCATGAACCCGGCGTTGCCGTACGTCGCGAAGCCGTAGAACAGGATCCAGAACGTCTCCCACGGCCCGAGGTGCCAGGTGACCGCGCGGATTCCGAGATCGCGAATGGGCGAGAAGTAGCCGACGAACGTGTAGCCGGTCCAGAGCGCGAGCACGAGCCACGCGCCGTGCTTGAGGGCCTTGGTCGCGAACTTCCTGGGCGTGAGGGACGCGCTGTCCAGCTTCATCCGCGCGACGCGCTCGCCTTCGATCTTCCGCTCGATCCACTGGAAGATCAGCGTGTAGACCGTCTGCGGGCACGCGTAGCCGCACCACAGCCGCCCGGCGATCGCCGTGAACAGGAACAGCGAGTACGCGGCGATCACGAGCAGCGCCGTCAGGTAGATCACGTCCTGCGGCCAGAGCACGAGGCCGAAGATGTAGAACTTGCGCTCGGTGATCTCGAGGAGCACCGCCTGCCGCCCGTTCCACGTGAGCCAGGGCAGCCCGTAGAAGATGATCTGCGTCGCGAACACGAGCCCCCAGCGCCAGCGGGCGAAGAGCCCGTGCACCGCGCGCACGTAGATCTTCTTGCGAATCTCGAGGAGCGACACCTCCTCGGCCGCGGCCGGAACCGGGGGAGCGACGGATGGGTCGTTGGCGTTCACGGGCGGGCTGCGGCGTCGGGCCCCGACAGTCTAAGGCCCGGACGGCGCGTGAAAAATGCCCCTCGCGGTCCCGGGGACTCTCCGGGCCGCCGCGGGGGATGCCGCATCATTTCGAAGCGGCGGGCTTGTTCGACAGGCTCCAGACGTACGCCGCGACGAGGTTGATCCGCGCCTGGCCGAGCGGTCCCTGGCCGAGCGTGTTCTTGAAGGACGGCATCGGCGGATGATCCGGATCCATGCCGACGTGACGGCCGTTGTTGACGCCGTACGCGATCGTCGCCTCGCTGCTGTCGTAGAGCCACACCTTGTCGGTCAGGTTCGGGGCGCCCAGCGCCTGATTCCCCTTGCCCTCCATCCCGTGGCACGCTGCGCACGTCTGCTCGAACAGCGGCTTGCCGAGCTGCGCCTTGAGGCCGTCGCTCGGCAACCCCGACAGCGAGCGAACGTACGCGACGACGTTCTTCACGCCCTCCTCTCCGAGCCCGGGGCCGAGCGGCGGCATCACGCCCATCCGGCCGCCGGTGATCGTCGTGACGATCGTCGCGGGGTCGCCGCCGTACAGCCAGTCGTTGTCGGCGAGGTTGGGGAATCCCCGCGACCCGCGCGCGTCCGATCCGTGGCACGGCGCGCAGGTGACCAGAAAGATCCGCTCGCCCATCGCGCGTCCCTGCGCGTCCGCGGCGATCGCGGGCAGCTCCATACCCGCGTACTTCTCGTAGAGCGGCTTCAACCGCGCCTCGGTCTCGTCCGTCTCCGCGGTCCACGCGCCCCTCGACGACCAGCCGAGGAGGCCCTTGAAGCTGCCGAGCCCCGGATACGCAGCCAGATACGCGAGCGCGTAGACGATGGTGATCCAGAAGAGCCACATCCACCACCGCGGCAGCGGGTTGTTGTACTCGGCGAGGTCGCCGTCCCACGTGTGCCCCGTGAGCTCGACCTGCTTGCCGCCCGGCCCTGCGACCGTCGGCAGCGCCGCGCCGGGTTTGACGCGTGCGCGGCTCGTCACCCACAGGAGCCACGCGCAGTAGGCGATGCCGCCGAGCGTGAGGACGATGACGTACCAGCTCCAGAACCCCGAGGTGAAATCGCTCATTGCCGCTCTCCGATGTCGGGGCCCGCGTCGTCGGGCAGCGCGAACGGCGCGTTCGCCGCTTCCGCGAACGCCGCCGCGCGGCGGCGGCTCCACGCCCACGCCACGATGCCGAGGAACGCGGCGAACGCGAGGACCGTCGTCGCGACGCTCATCATGCTGTAGACGTTCATGGCTATCTCACGCTCGGCAGGGCGAGGCCCAGGTTCTGCAGGTAGGCGACGAGCGCGTCCTGCTCGGTCTTGCCCTTCACCTCGTCCTCCGCCTTCGCGATCTGCTCGTCGGTGTAGGGGACGCCGACCCGCCGCAGCGCCCGCATCCGGTCGGGCAGGTTGCCGCTCGACGCCGGCGCCTTGGCGAGCCAGGGGTACGCCGGCATGTTCGATTCCGGCACGACGTCGCGCGGATTCGTGAGGTGCACGCGATGCCAGTCGTCCGAGTAGCGGCCGCCGACGCGCGCGAGATCGGGACCGGTCCGCTTGCTGCCCCACTGGAACGGATGGTCGTAGACCGACTCGCCCGCCACCGAATAGTGGCCGTAGCGCTCGGTCTCCGCGCGGAACGGCCGGATCATCT
>DASQBO010000403.1:0-4792 GCA_035635175.1 Casimicrobiaceae bacterium
CCTGGTCGAGTTCGAGCGAAATTTCTAGGCTCCTTTCCGCGCGCGCCGGTCCGGCGCGTCAGAATTGCGAAGTGCGACGCGTGAAGTCGAGGGCGCGCGTCGCCGCGCGCCGTTCGCGCTTCGGGTCACGCCTCGTAGACGACCTGGCCGCCGACGAGCGTCATCCGAACCCGGCCCGTAACCTCGAGTCCCAGGAACGGAGTGTTCTTGCCCTGGCTCCGGAGCGCGCGCGGCTCGACGGTCCAGTGCGCCGACGGATCGAAGATGCAGACGTCGGCGGCGTGACCGACGCCGAGGTGACCCGCGTCGAGGCCCAGAACCCGGGCCGGGTGGAGGGTGATTCTCGCGAGCGCATCGCCGAGGTTCACGCCTTCCCTCGCAGCCCATTTGAGCGTCAGCGGCAGCAGGAGTTCGAGCCCCGTCGCGCCGGGCTCGGCCTCGCCGAAGGGGACTTGCTTCGCGTCGTCGTCGACCGGCGTGTGATCCGAGCAGACGAGGTCGATGGTGCCGTCGACCAGTCCCGCGCGGAGCGCGGCGCGGTCGCGCGTGGCGCGAAGCGGCGGCACGAGGTGCGCCTGCGGATCGAACCACCCGATGTCGACGTCGCAGAGGTGAAGGTGGTGCACGGCGACGTCGCACGTCACCGGCAGCCCTTCGGCCTTCGCCGCACGCACGAGAGCGACGCCCTCGGCGCTCGACAGGCGTGCAAGGTGCACGCGGACGCCGGTTTCGCGAACCAGCGCGAAGATCGTCGCCAGCGCGATCGTCTCCGCCGCCGCGGGAATTGCCGGCAGCCCGAGCCGCGTCGCGATCTCGCCGTCGTGCGCGACGCCGCCCCGCGCGAGGTGCGGATCCTGCGGCCGCAGCCACACCTTATGCCCGAACGTCGCCGCGTACTGCATCGCGCGAAGCAGCACCTGCGTGTCGGCGAGCGGCGCCTCGGCCTGCGAGAACGCGACGCAGCCCGCTTCCGCGAGCTCGCCCATCTCGGTCAGGTCCGCACCCTTGAGCCCGACCGTCAGCGCGCCGACCGGATGGACGTGCGCCTGGTTCAACGAGCGGGCGCGGTGCCGCAGCATCTGGACGAGCCCGGGCTCGTCGAGGGGGGGATCGGTGTCGGGCGGGCAGGCGAGCGAGGTGACGCCGCCGGCGACGGCGGCCGCCATCTCGGATTCGAGCGTCGCCTTGTATTCGAAACCCGGCTCGCGCAGCCGGGCCGACAGATCGATCAGCCCCGGCGCGACGACGAGCCCCTTGGCGTCGATCGTGCGGTTGGCGGTCCAGCCTGGGGGTGGCTCGCCGATCGCCGCGACCTTGCCTGCCGCGACGTAGAGCGACGCGGCACGGTCGACGCCGTGCTTCGGGTCGACGAGACGGCCGTTCGCGATCTCGATCTTCATCCGGCGAGCATGCTCATGACGGCCATCCGCACGGCGATTCCGAAGGTCACCTGCGGCAGGATCACGCTGCGCTCGCCGTCGGCCACCGCCGAGTCGATCTCGACGCCGCGGTTCATCGGACCCGGGTGCATCACGATCGCGTCAGGCTTCGCGAGGGCGAGCTTCTCCGCGGTGAGCCCGTAGTGCTTGAAGTACTCGCCGGTCGAGGGCAGGAGCGCGCCTTTCATCCGCTCGTTCTGCAGCCGCAGCATCACGACGACGTCGCAACCCGCGAGACCCTCGCGCATGTCGTGGTGGACGTGCACGCCGAGCGCCTCGACCGCGGTCGGCAGGAGCGTCTTCGGCCCGATCACGCGGACTTCCGGCGTGCCGAGCGTCGTGAGTCCGTGGATCAGTGATCGCGCGACGCGCGAGTGCAGCACGTCGCCGACGATCGCCACGGTGAGGCGGCGGAAGTCCTTCTTGTAGTGCCGGATCGTGAACAGGTCGAGCAGGCCCTGCGTCGGGTGCGCGTGGCGGCCGTCGCCTGCGTTGACGACGTGCACGTGGGCGCGGCCCGTGCGGTTCAGGTGCGCGGCGATCAGGTGCGGCGCGCCCGACTGCGAGTGGCGGACGACGAACATGTCCGCGTTCATCGCGACCAGGTTGTCGATCGTATCGAGCAGCGTCTCGCCCTTGCTCGTCGACGACGCGCCGATGTTGAGGTTGATCACGTCGGCCGAGAGCCGCTTCGCGGCGATCTCGAACGTCGTGCGGGTCCGCGTCGAGCTCTCGAAGAACAGGTTGAACACGGAGCGGCCGCGGAGCAGCGGCACCTTCTTCACCTCCCGCTCGGAGATCGACGCGAACGGAACCGCGGCGTCGAGGATGCGGACGATGATCTCGGCCGGCAGGCCCTCGAGCGTGAGCAGGTGGCCGAGCGAGCCGTCCGCCCCGAGCTGCGGGTTACGCACCGCCGGCTCCCGCCGCCTTCTCCGCCGCCAGCGCGAGGCGTCCGTCGGCGCTGCGCGAGAGGACGATCGACGTGTCGCGGGCGACGACGAGCCGCGCGCCGACGTAGGTCGCCTCGATCGGCAGCTCGCGCCCGCCGCGGTCGACCAGCACGGCGAGCTCGATCGCGGCCGGGCGCCCGTAGTCGAAGAGCTCGTTGATCGCCGCACGCACGCTGCGGCCCGTGTACAGCACGTCGTCGACGAGCACGATCGTCGCGCCCCCGACATCGAACGGCAGTTCGCTCCTGCGGACGGCCGGCTTGAGTCCCGTCCGGTCGAAGTCGTCGCGATAGAACGAGACGTCGATGTAGCCGACGGGATGGTCGCCGGGAATCGCCTGCGCGAGCCGATCGGCGAGCCACGCGCCGCCCGAATAGATGCCGACGAAGCGGGCGTCGAAGGCGACCGCGCCGCGCATCCGTTCGGCGAGCGCGGCGAGCGTCTGCTCGGCGTCAGGCAGGGTCACGTCGCGCGTCGAGCCAGGACTGCAGGATCAGCTGCGCGGCCACCGCGTCGCGCGCGCCGCGCCGCGCCGCGGGGCTCGCGCCGGAATCGCGCAGCGCCGCGTCGGCGGCCTTCGTCGTGAACCGTTCGTCGACCCGGAACACCGGCAACCGGAAGCGGCCCTCGAGCGAGCGAGCGAAGCGCTCGGCGCGTGCCGTCATCTCGTGCCCGGTTCCGTCCGCGTGCACCGGGTACCCGACGACGAGGGTCTCCGGCCGCCACTCCGCGACGAGCGCGCCGATCGCCGCGAGCCGGAGCGCGTTCGCCTCGCCGCGGATCGTGGTCAGCGGATGCGCGACGCGAAGCTTCGTGTCCCCCACCGCGACGCCGATCTTGCGTGCGCCGAAATCGAACGCGAGCACCGTTCCGGCGTCCGCGTGCGCTGGGGGCTTCAAGACTCACGCGTGCCCGACCGCGTCGGACAGCCGCGAGAAATCGATGCCGAGCAGCCGCATCGCGGCCGGCAGCCGCGCTTCCGCGGGCGTCTCGAACAGCACGTCGGCATCGGCCATCACCGTGAGCCACGCGTTCTGCGCGATCTCGTGCTCGAGCTGGCCCGCCGACCACCCGGCGTAGCCGAGCGAGACGAGCACGCTCCGCGGGCCCTCGCCCCGCGCGACCGCCTCGAGCACGTCCTTCGACGTCGTGAGCCCGATGTCCTCGCTGATCGCGAGCGTCGACTGCCAGTTCCCGAGCGGGCGGTGCAGGACGAAGCCGCGGTCGACCTGGACCGGGCCTCCAAAGTGGACCGGCGTGTTGCCGAGCTCGGCGTTCTCGAGCGGGACGTCGATCTGCGCGAACAGCGTCGACAGCCGCATGTCGGTCGGGCGATTGACGACGATGCCGAGCGCGCCGTCCTTGTTGTGCTCGCAGACGAACGTCAGGGTGTGCGCGAAATTCGGGTCGGCCATCGCCGGCATGGCGATCAGGAAATGGTGCGTGAAGTTGGCGGTCGACCCGGCCATGGGTGCAATTGTATTCTCCACCCCCCGACCGCACAATTGGCGGTCCTTTACCACGCTCGTCGCGATGCCGCATTCACCGCCCCTCACCCCCGCGCTCGCGCGCGCGGTCTTCGCGGCTGCAGCGCTGTGGTGGGCGTCGCTGCCGGCAGCCGCGGCGCTCGTCGTCATGCACGGACCCGCCGAGCCGACGAGCGCCGTGCTGTGGATCCAGGCCGACGCGCCGGCCGCCGTCTTCGTCTCCTGGCAACCGGAGGGGGAAGCGGCGGAACGCCGCGTCGAGCTCGTCGCCTCCGCCGCGACCGACAACGTCGTCGTCGCGCGCCTGACCGGCCTCAGGCCCGGCACGACGGCCGCCTATCGCGTCGACGCCGGCGCAGAGCAACGCACGGGCGTCGTCCGCGCGCAGCCGCACTGGGAGAAACCCGGAGCCGCGCCCGAGCTCTCGTTCGCTCTCGGCTCGTGCTTCTTCCTCGCCGACCCGGATCCGATCTGGCCGGGCGCCGACTACGGCGCGGGCTTCGCGATCTTCGACGCAATCGCTGCGCAGAAGCCGGATGCCATGCTCTGGCTCGGCGACAACGTGTACCTGCAGCAGCAGGACTTCTACGACCCGGCGTCGATGGCCGCGCGCTATCGCCGGCAGCGCGGGTTCGCGCCGCTGCAGCGCCTGCTCGCGGCGACGTCGCACCTCGCGCTCTGGGACGACCACGACTACGGACCCAACGACGGCGACGCGTCGTACGTCCTGAAGAGCGAGACGCTCAAGCTCTTCGAGCGCTACTGGCCCAATCCGTCGTTCGGGCTGCCGGACGCGCCGGGGACGTTCGGGATGGCGCGCTACGGCGACGTGCTCTTCTTCCTGCTCGACGACCGGTGGTCCCGCTCGCCCGACGCGTGGCCCGATGGGCCGGACAAGACGATGTTCGGCACG
>DASQBO010000404.1:0-10117 GCA_035635175.1 Casimicrobiaceae bacterium
CGTCAACTACCAGGACCTGAAGAACCTCAAGGTGACGCAGATCGACTCGGCGCGCTTCCTGCACGACGGCGGGTTCGACTCGACGGGTCGCTATTTCCTCGTCGCCGCGAACGCGTCGAACAAGATCGCCGTGGTCGACACGAAGGACGACAAGCTGGCGGCGCTGATCGACGTGGGCAAGACGCCGCACCCGGGTCGGGGCGCGAACTTCGTCGATCCGAAGCACGGGCCCGTCTGGGCGACGGGCCACCTCGGCGACGAGACGATCTCGGTGATCGGCACCGATCCCGAGAAGCACAAGGCGAATGCCTGGAAGGTCGTGCGCACGCTCAAGGGCCAGGGCGGCGGATCGCTGTTCATCAAGACGCATCCGAAGTCGAAGAATCTCTGGGTCGACACCGCGCTCAACCCGGAGCCGAAGATCAGCCAGTCGATCGCCGTCTACGACATCGGCAATCTCGACAAGGGGTTCGAAGTGCTGCCGATCGCCGAGTGGGCGAACCTGGGCGAAGGCGCGAAGCGCGTCGTGCAGCCCGAGTACAACAAGGCAGGCGACGAGGTGTGGTTCTCGGTGTGGAGCGCGAAGAACCAGCAGTCGGCGATCGTCATCGTCGACGACAAGACGCGCAAGCTCAAGGCGGTGATCAAGGATCCGCTGCTGATCACGCCGACCGGCAAGTTCAACGTCCACAACACGCAGCACGACGTCTACTAAGGGAGAGCATCGATGAAAGGAAGCATCATCGCGGCCGTCGCCGGCGCCGCGTTCGCCGCGGCGGTCAGCGCCCCGGCGCTGGCCGACGACGCGGGCGAGAAGCTCGCGAAGGACAAGGGCTGCACCGCGTGCCACGGCATCGACAAGAAGATCGTCGGTCCCGCGTACAAGGACGTCGCGAAGAAGTACAAGGGCGACGCCGCGGCGCCGGCCAAGCTCGCCGAGAAGGTGGTGAAGGGCGGATCCGGCGTCTGGGGCCCGATTCCGATGCCGCCCAACAAGGTGACCGACGACGAGGCGAAGAAGCTCGTCGCCTGGGTGCTGTCGCTGTAGCGCGGGCCTCCCATGCGGCGCGCCGCCCTGCTCGCGCTCGCCGTGCTCGTCACGGCGGCGAACGCGGCGGGCGACGGCGCGGGGCGCGCGGCGACGAACGCGTCGCCGCCCACACCCGCGCGAGCGCGCGAGCTGTTGCATCTGCTGCATCAAGACTGCGGTTCCTGTCACGGGATGCGCCTGACCGGCGGCCTCGGTCCGGCGCTCACGCCCGAGGCACTGAGAACGAAACCGGCGGAAACCCTGGTCGCGACGATCACGTCCGGCCGCCCCGGAACCGCGATGCCGCCCTGGCGGCGCTTCCTGTCCGAGGCGGAGGCGGAATGGCTCGTCGCCCGGATGGTTTCGGGTGACGTCAATGTCAAGTAGGCTCGTCTCGGGCTGCGCGCTCCTGTTCCTCGCGCTCGCGTCGGCGGCCGCCGCGGCGCCGCCGCTCCGCGGCACCGGCGACCTGGGCGTCGTCGTCGAGCGCGCGGCCGGCCGCCTGCAGATCGTCGACACCACGACCCGTGCGTCGCTCGCGACGGTCCCCGGTCTCGGCGATCTCTCGCACGCGTCCGTCGTCTTCTCGCGCGACGCCCGCTATGCGTACGTGTTCGGGCGCGACGGCGCGCTGTCGAAGGTCGATCTCCTCGCGCAGCGGATCGAGCGGCGCGTGCTGCAGGCTTCGAATTCCATCGGCGGCGCGATCAGCCAGGACGGGCGCGTCGTCGCGGCGCAGAACTACACGCCCGGCGGCGTCAAACTGTTCGACGCCGACACGCTCGAGCTCCTGTCCGAGGTGGCGGCGACGCCGGGACCCGACGGCGCGCCGTCGAAGGTCGTCGGGCTCGCCGATGCGCCGGGGGGCAGGTTCGTCGCGAGCCTCTTCGACACGGGGGAGATCTGGATCATCGACGCGTCGAATCCGCGCGCGCCCGCGGTGGTCAAGTTCGAGCACGTCGGCCGGCAACCCTACGACGGGCTCGTCACGCCGGACGGCCGGTGGTACATCGCAGGCCTCTTCGGCGAGGACGGCCTCGCGCTCGTCGATTTGTGGCATCCGGAGCGCGGCGTCCGCCGGATCCTCGACGGCTACGGCCGCGGCGAGGAGAAGCTGCCCGTCTACAAGATGCCGCACCTGCGCGGCTGGGCGATCGCCGCCGGTTTCGCGTTCCTGCCTGCCGTGGGCCGCAACGAGGTGCTCGTCGTCGACACGCGCGACTGGAAGGAAGTGGCGCGCATCCCCGTCGCCGGTCAGCCGGTGTTCGCGATGGCGCGCCCCGACGCGCGGCAGGTGTGGGTGAACTTCGCGTTTCCCGACAACGGCAAGGTGCAGGTGATCGACACCGAGACGCGCAAGGTCGTCACGACGCTCGAGCCCGGGCGCGCCGTGCTGCACCTCGAATTCACGCCGCGCGGCGAGGCCGTGTGGATCTCGGCGCGCGACGACAACCGCGTCGTCGTCTACGACACGGCGTCGCTCGAGCCGATCGCGACGCTCGCGGCCGACAGTCCCTCCGGAATCTTCTTCACGGCGCGCGCCGCGCGGATGGGCTTCTAGCGTGGATCGGCGGAACGCGGTTCAGCTGCTGAACGACTTCCAGCGCGACTTTCCACTGGTGCGGGCGCCCTACGCGGCGGTCGCGCGACGCCTCGGCACGACCGAGGCGAGCGTGCTCGAGGCCCTCGGCGACGCGCTCGCGGACGGCCGCGTGAGCCGCGTCGGCGCGGTATTCCGTCCCGGCGCGATCGGCGCTTCGACGCTCGCCGCGCTCGCCGTCCCGCCCGCGGACCTCGAGCGGGTCGCGGCCGTCGTGTCGGCGCGGCCCGAGGTCAACCACAACTACGAGCGCGAGCACCGGTTCAATCTGTGGTTCGTCGCGACCGCGCCCGACGCGGCGTCCCTGGCGGCGGCGCTCGGTGCGGTCGAGCGGGGGACCGGCTACACGCCGGTGTCGCTGCCGCTCGTGTCCGATTACTGGATCGACCTCGGGTTCGACCTCGAGGCCGCGCCCGGGACATCGCGGATTCCGCGCGCCCCGCAGCGCGTGCGGCGTTGCGTGCTGTCCGCGGCGGATCGGCGTCTCGTCGCCGCGCTCGAGGACGGGCTGCCGCTCGTGAGCCGACCCTACGCCGCGCTCGCGCGGCGGGCGGGTGTCGCCGAGGACGACGTGCTCGCGCGGCTCGCCGATTGGCAGGGCGCGGGCGTCGTGCGGCGCTTCGGCGTCGTCGTCCGCCACCGCGCGCTCGGATTCATCGCCAACGCGATGTGCGTGTGGGACGTCCCGGACTCCGGGGTCGACGGGGCGGGCGCCGCCCTCGCGGGCGAGCCGGGCGTCACGCTGTGCTACGCCCGCCGCCGCGCGCTCCCCGAGTGGCGCTACAACCTCTTCTGCATGCTGCACGGCCACGATCGCGCGACGGTCGAGGCACGCCGCGCGGAGCTCGCGGCCGCGCATGGCCTCGACGCGCATCCGTCGGCCGTTCTGTTCACGCGCCGCGCCTTCAAGCAATGCGGCGCGCGCTACGCGAGCGCGGCGGCGCCGATTCCGAGGGCGGCGTGAGCATGGACGCGCAGGACCGCGCCATCGTCAACGCGCTG
Organism: Casimicrobiaceae bacterium; assembly: GCA_035635175.1. Taxonomy (GTDB): domain Bacteria; phylum Pseudomonadota; class Gammaproteobacteria; order Burkholderiales; family Casimicrobiaceae; genus CAIWHR01. The sequence goes on from DASQBO010000404.1 coordinate 3,633, forward strand.
CAGGGCGGCTTCCCCGTCTGCGAGCGTCCGTACGCGGCCGTCGCGGACTCGCTCGGGCTGTCGGAAGAATCGCTGCTCGCGCGCATCGACGCGCTGCTCGCCGACGGCACGCTGACGCGGTTCGGGCCGTTGTTCGACGCGGAAAAGCTCGGCGGCGCCTTTGCGCTGGCGGCGATGTCCGTGCCGGCCGCCGATTTCGAGCGAGTCGCGGCTGCGGTCAACGCGTTTCCCGAGGTCGCGCACAACTACGCGCGCGACCACGCGCTCAACCTCTGGTTCGTGCTGGCCACGGAAACGCCGCAGGGCATCGACGCCGCGATCGAGGCGATCGAGCGCGCGACGGGAATCGAGGTGCTCGCGTTTCCGAAGGAGCGCGAGTACTTCGTCGGACTGAGGCTCGAGGCGTGAACGCCCCCGTCGCGACCCCCGAGCTCGACCGGGCGCTCGTCCGCATGCTGCAGACCGGACTGCCCCGCGTCCCGCGTCCGTACCACGCGCTGGCGGACGCGCTCGGAGTGCCGCCGGAAACCGTGCTGCGGCGCGTCGAGGCGATGCTCGCGTCGGGCGCGATCCGCCGCATCGGGGCCGTGCCGAATCACTACCGGCTCGGCTGGGTCGCCAACGGGATGAGCGTCTGGGACGTCGACGACGCCGAGGTGGACCGGCTCGGCGCGCGGGTCGGCACGCTGCCGAGCGTCTCGCACTGCTACCGCCGGCCCCGGCGCCTGCCGCGCTGGCGGTACAACCTGTTCGCGATGGTGCACGGCCGCGATCGCGCGGAGGTCGAGGCGAAGGTCACCGAGATCGCCGCGCTGCTGGGCCCCGCCGCGCGCGCGCACGACGTCCTCTACAGCACGCGCGTGCTCAAGAAGACCGGACTGCGCTTCGGCGCCGCCGGCTGAAACGGAAGAAGCCATGTTTCGCGTCACGCAGTTCCTCGAAGAGGCGAAGTCGCCGACGCCGCTCGGCCAGAAGCGGCAGCCGCCGGGCCCGGTCGTCATCTGGAACCTGATCCGGCGCTGCAACCTCGCCTGCCAGCACTGCTACTCGATCTCCGCCGACGTCGACTTCGCGGGCGAGCTGACGACCGCCGAGATATTCGCGACGATGGACGACCTCCGCGCGTTCGGCGTCCCGGTGCTGATCCTCTCGGGCGGCGAGCCTCTCCTGCGGCCCGACCTCTACGCGATCGCGCACCGGGCGAAGGCGATGGGCTTCTACGTCGGCCTGTCGACCAACGGAACGCTGATCGACGAGACCAGCATCGGCGAGATCGCGGGCGTAGGGTTCGACTACCTGGGCGTGAGCCTCGACGGCACCGAGGCGACCCACGACCGCTTCCGCCGGAAGAAGGGCGCCTTCGCCGCGTCGCTCGCGGGAGTGCGCCTCGCCCGCGCGGCCGGCATCAAGGTCGGCTTGCGGTTCACGCTCACGCAGGACAACGCGCACGATCTGCCGGCGCTGCTCGAGCTCATGGAGACCGAGCGCGTCGACAAGTTCTATCTCTCCCACCTCAACTACGGCGGACGCGGCAACATCAACCGCAAGACGGACGCGATGTTCGTGACGACGCGCCGGGCGATGGACCTCCTGTTCGAGACGGCGTGGCGCCACGTCGAGGCGGGGCGCCGGCGCGAGTTCGTCACCGGCAACAACGACGCGGACGGTGCCTACCTGCTGCAATGGGTGCAACGGCGGTTCCCCGAGCGCGCCGATCACGTGCGCGCCAGGCTCGCGCAGTGGGGCGGCAACGCGTCCGGGGTCAACGTCGCCAACATCGACAACCTCGGCAACGTCCACCCGGACACGTTCTGGTGGGACTACACGCTGGGCAACGTCCGGCAACGCCCCTTTTCGGAGATCTGGCGCGACACCACGGATCCGCTGCTTGCGGGTCTCAAGGCATCCCCGCGGGCGATCAAGGGCCGGTGCGGCGCGTGTCCGCAATTCGATCTCTGCGGCGGCAACACGCGCGTCCGCGCGCGCCAGCTCACCGGCGATCCGTGGGCGGAGGATCCGGGCTGCTATCTCGACGACGACGAGCTCGGCATCGAAGGCGGCTACGAGCGCGTCAAGCTCCGGCCCTACGTCCGGCTGCGCCGGGCCCACCCGGTGACGTCGCCATGACGAGCAGGCCCATGGCGGCGCTCGCCGCGGTCGCGTGCGCGCTGGCGGTGCCTGCCGGCGCGGCGGCGCCGGGCGCCGCGGAGCTCTTCGCGACGCACTGTGCCGCCTGCCACGGCGCGGACCGGCTCGGGGGCATCGGTCCCGCGCTGCTGCCCGAGAATCTCGAGCGGCTGCGCAAGCCGCTCGCGGCCGAGACGATCGCGAAGGGCCGGCTCGCGACGCAGATGCCGGCGTTCGAGCCGACGCTCGCGAAGGACGAGATCGACGCGCTCGTCGCCTTCGTGTACACGCCGCCGCCGACGCGTCCCGTGTGGGGCGCGAAGGAGATCGAGGCGACGCGCGTCGTCTACCACGCGGAGGGCACGCTGCCCGCCAAGCCGCAGTTCGCCGCCGATCCGCTGAACCTGTTCGTGGTCGTCGAATCCGGCGACCACCACGCGTCGATCCTCGACGGCGACCGGCTCGAGCGGATCGCGCGGTTCAAGACCCGCTTCGCGCTGCACGGCGGCCCGAAGTTCACGCCGGACGGCCGCTACGTCTTCTTCGCGTCGCGCGACGGCTGGGTGACCAAGTACGACCTGTGGAACCTCGAAACCGTCGCCGAAGTGCGCGCGGGGATCAACACGCGCAACATCGCCGTCTCGAGCGACGGCAAGTGGGTCGTCGCCGGTAACTACCTGCCGCACACGGTCGTGCTGCTCGACGCCCGCGACCTGTCGCTGGTCCGGCTGATTCCGGCGGCCGACCGCGCCGGAAGGTCGTCGCGCGTGTCCGCGGTTTACGACGCGGCGCCGCGCCGGAGCTTCATCGTCGCGCTGAAGGACGTCCCCGAGCTCTGGGAGCTGCCGTACGACCCGAAGGCCCCGCCGGTCTACGAGGGCTACGTGCACGACTATCGGATGGGCGAGGGTCTCGCGGAGAAGGGCCCGTTCCCGGTGCGCCGCATCGCGCTCGACGACGTCCTCGACGACTTCTTCTTCGACGCGCCCTACGATCACCTGATCGGCGCCTCGCGCGAGGCCGGCAAGGGCCAGGTCGTGAACCTCAACGTGCGACGGAAGATCGCGACGGTCGACCTGCCCGGCCTTCCGCATCTCGGCTCCGGGATCACCTGGGAATGGAACGGTACGCCGGTCGTCGCGACGACGAACCTGAAGGACGGCGTCGTCAGCGTCGTCGACATGAAGTCGTGGAAGACGGTCGCGGCGATCCCGGTCAACGGCCCCGGCTTCTTCCTGCGGAGCCACGACGCGACGCCGTACGCGTGGGTCGACGCGATGAACAGCGCGAAGAAGGACACGCTGCAGGTGATCGACAAGCGCACGCTCGCCGTCGTGCGGTCGCTCACGCCGGCGCCCGGCAAGACGGCCGCGCACGTCGAGTTCGACCGCTACGGGAAGTACGCGCTCGCGAGCGTGTGGGAGAACGACGGCGCCATCGTCGTCTACGATGCCGCGACGTTCGCCGAGGTGAAGCGGATCCCGGCATCGAAGCCGGTGGGCAAGTACAACGTCTGGAACAAGATCACCCGCGAGGCGGGTACCAGCCACTAGCCCGTGTAGGATCGCAGCCGCGTGACGTCCTTGATGCGGACCTCCCTCCCGTCGATCTCGACGAGGCCCGCATCGGTCAGGTCGTGCAGGATCCGGGAGAAGTGCTCGGGCGTGAGGTTGAGCCGCGACGCGACGATCGCCTTCGACGTCGGGAGCGTCACCGAGTAGGGCGCGGCGGCGGTCGCCTGGTCGACGTCCTGCCGGAGCAGGTAGCCGATGACGCGCTGCGTCCCGGACTGCAGCGAATAGCTCTCGACGTCGCTGATGAGCCCGTGCAGCCGGCGCGACAACCCGGCCAGCATCTTCTTCGCGAACCCGGGATCGCGCTCGAGGCCGTCGAACACGGCCTGCTTCGACACGTGCAGGATCAGCGAATCCGCGAGCGCCTGCGCCATCACGATGTAGGGCCGGTCCATAAACATCAGCGCTTCGCCGAACGAATAGCCCGGACCGATGATCTCGACGACCTTCTCGCTTCCCTGCGGCGTGACGAACGACAGCTTCACCTGGCCGTAGATCACGACGTGGAAGCCGGTGCACGGGTCGCCCTTGTTGAAGAGGATCTCGCCGCGCGGCGCGTGCAGCTCCGTCGTCCCCGCGGCGATGCGGTCGATCTCGGCCGGCGCGAGCTCCTTGAACAGCGGCAGGTTCGCGAGAAACGCCTGGGTCTTGATCTTCGGGGGAGGCATCGGCGGGCGGACGGCAACGAGCGACGGGAAGCGTAACACAGCGGGGCAGGCGGTTCGGCGCGCGCCTCGGCGGAGTTGCGCGGAAAGCGGCAGCGGGGGATCATTGAGGATTCCGACGCCTCTCCCGCTCTTCATGGCCGCCCCCACCGATCCCCGCGCCCTCGACGAACCGCTGTCCGACACCGAGCTCGACGAGCTCGAGGTCTTTCTCGCGTCCGACGCCGTGCCGCAGGATTGCATGGACCTCGAGATGCTCGACGGCTATCTCACTGCCGTCGTGTCGGGACCGGAGGCGATCCAGCCGTCGGAGTGGCTGCCGCAGGTGTGGAGCGAAGGCAGCAAGAGCGCGGCGCCGGTGTTCGTCGACAACGACCAGGCGCAGCGCATCATGGGGCTCGTGCTCCGGCACTTCGTCGGCATCCAGCGGACGCTCGCCGAGTCGCCGACGCGCTTCCGGCCGCTGCTCTACGTGCCGGACGACAAGACGCAGCGCGGCGATCGCTCGCCCGCGGAAGCGACCGCGTGGTGCGAAGGCTACATGGCCGGCGTGAAGCTGCGCGACGACGAGTGGCAGCCGCTCTACGACGCGCAGGACGCGCGCGACTGGATCTTCCCGATCGAGGCGCTCGCGTTCGGCGACCGCGACGACGACTTCACCGAGTGGGTCGACAGCGAGGAGAAGCGCGCCGAGCTGATCGACGAGCTGCCGGTCGCCGCCGTGCTGATCTACCGGTTCTGGCTGTCGCGGCGCGAGGCGACGCAGGGGCGCGGCAGCGGGAGCCGGCGCAGCGCCTTTGCCGACGCGACGCGCAAGTCGCGGCAGCGCCTGCACTGATTCTCCGTCCGCTGCCGCGCAGCCTGCGGCATCGCGTCGTTCGCGGGAGCGACGCGGACCCCGGGGGTCTTGCTTCGCCGTGCGGAGCCCACCGTCACCGCCGGCGATTCGCGCACGGCAGGGGCGCGGAGCTCCGCTAGAATCCGTCTGCCATGTTCCGCGTCCGCCGGGGCAGCCAGCGGCGCACCTTCGTTTTCGGCTGCATCGCGATCAAGATCCCGCGCCTGCGCCGCTGGGGCGCCGGCTCGCGCGCCAACCGCGAGGAAGCGCGGATCTGGCGCGAAGGCTGGCAGCGCTACTACCCGGAGCTGTGCCCGATCCTGGCTCGCCTCCCGCTCGGAGCTGCGCTCGTCATGCCCGCCGTCCGCATCATGTCTCGCGGCGAGCTGGACGCATTCATGAGGAGCGACTCGCACCCGGAGCACTTGCCGGACCCGGAGCTCTACGAGGACAAGCTGGGCGATTGGGGCTATCTGCGGGGGCGGCCGGTCGTCGTCGACTACGCGATGCGAGTGCACATGACCGACGAGGATCTCGGCCTCATCGATCCGAACGTGCGCACGATCGAGGACGTGCGGCGATACTTCGACGCGTAGGCGGCCGCGGGCGCGCGGACCCCGGCGAGCGGCGCACCGGAACCCGATCACCCCGCCCGGAAGCACGGAGAGCACGATCGCCGCCGCGAGGCCGAGGGGCCGGGCGACCACGCTGCCGCGCGGCTTCGCACGTACTGGATGACGCGAAGATGGAGGTAAATGCGGAGATGGCTGCCGACGGGGCCGAGCACCGCGCAGGTCGTGTCGGTGTCTTGGCTCAGGGGAATTTCGCCGAGTCAGCCACCTCGACGCGCCACACCGGTCCGCCGTTGTAGATCGGTCCCTCGAACTTGACGAATGCCGGAACGTCGCCCTGCTTGATCCAGACGTGCAGGTCGGGGGGTTGCCGCCCGATGAGCGGAGCGATCACGCCCGCAACGCCGCCAAGCTTGACCTTTACGACGTAGTGCATCGCCTTGTAGTGGTTGATGCCGATCGAGAAAGGTTCGTCGCCCCGAGGCGTGACCACGAGGTTGACGAGCCTCGGTTTCGGGGTCATCGCCACCTCCGATATCACCGTCCGTGGCGTACCTGGCTTGATGTGCCGCAGCAGTGTAAACAGAAGCCCGTTCGCGACATCGTCCGGCAGGCGCATCTGTTGGTCGACGGTTTGCTGCTTGCCGTCGTCGTCCGTATATCGGCACCTGACTTGACCACTCGGAACGTCGACCGACGTCTCCATCGA
>DASQBO010000405.1:0-3776 GCA_035635175.1 Casimicrobiaceae bacterium
GTCGTGCTGCTGGCGCTTTTCCCGTGGGCGAAGGACATCTACGCGCTGCTCGCCGCGCCGCTGCTGCACGCGCTGCCGAGGGGCGCGACGATGATCGCGACCGACGTGACGGGCACGTTCTTCGTTCCGCTCAAGGTCACGCTGGTGGTGGCGCTCCTGATCGCGCTGCCGTACGTGCTGTGGCAGGCGTGGGCGTTCGTCGCGCCCGGCCTCTACCAGCACGAGCGCAGGCTCGCGCTTCCCGTGATCGTGTCGAGCTTCCTGTGCTTCGTCGCCGGAATGGCGTTCGCCTACTTCGTCGTCTTCCCGATCGCCTTCAAGTTCTTCGCGAGCTACGCGCCGGAAGGCGTGACGATGATGACGGACATCGACAAGTACCTCTCGTTCGTGCTGACGATGTTCATCGCGTTCGGCGTGACGTTCGAGACGCCCGTCGTCGTCATCGTCCTCGTGCGCTTCGGGATCGTGCCGCTCGCCAAGCTCCGCGCGATGCGGCCGTACATGATCGTCGGGGCGTTCGTCGTCGGCGCCGTGTTCACCCCACCCGACGTCGTCTCGCAGCTCCTGCTCGCCGTCCCGCTGTGGCTGCTCTTCGAGCTCGGACTCCTGCTCGCGCGCTTCGTCGGGCGGCCGGCCGACGAGGCGGCGGCCGACGAAGCCCCGGCGCCTTAGAGCCTACGGCCGCGGCGGACGCTTGCCGACGGTCACGTCGAGGTCCTGCGCGGCGTTGTCGCGCCAGATCCTGACCTTGACGATGCTGCCCGGCGGCAGCTCCGCGATCCGGGCAAGGAGCGCCGGCGTGTCGCGCGTCGGCTTCCCGTCGATCTCGACGACCACGTCCTTGGCGTGGATGCCGGCCCTGTCGGCCGGTCCGCCGCGGACGACTTCCCGCACGACGACGCCGCCCTCCACGGACATCGACTGCGCGACGTCGGGCGGGAGATCGAGCGTCCCGACGCCGAGCCAGCCGCGCGTGACCTCGCCGTCGCGGATGATCTGCTCCAGCACGTTGCGCGCGATCGACACCGGGATCGCGAAGCCGATCCCCATCGATCCGCCCGACTGGGAATAGATCATGCTGTTGATGCCGATCAGGTTGCCGGCCGCGTCGACGAGCGCGCCGCCCGAGTTGCCGAGGTTGATCGCGGCGTCGGTCTGGATGAAGTCCTCGAACGAGTTGATGCCGAGGTGGTTGCGCCCGAGCGCGCTCACGATGCCCGAGGTCACCGTGTTGCCGAGGCCGAACGGGTTGCCGATCGCGAGCACCGTGTCGCCGACCTGCACGCGGTCGATCGCTCCGAACGTGATCGCGGGAAGCCCCGCCTGGTCGGCCTTCAGCACCGCGAGGTCGGACTCGGGATCGATGCCGCGGACCCGCGCCGCCATGCGCCGGCCGTCGTTCAGGACGAGCTGGATGTCGTCCGCGCCCTGGATCACGTGGTAATTCGTGAGCACGAATCCGTCGGGCGCCACGATGACCCCCGACCCGAGGCTCGTCACGCGCTGAAGCGCGCCACGCTCGGCGAGGTCGGGGAAATAGCGCCGCATCATCGCGTCGTCGGCCAGGGGGTTCCGCTGCCGTACCTCCTTGCTCGTGTAGATGTTGACGACCGCGGGCATCGCCTTGCGCGCGGCGTCCGCATGGCTAGCGACGGTCGGCGTCACGACCGGGGTCGACGTTTCCTGCCGCAGCACGACGCCCGTCTCGCGCGCCGCACTGCGGCCGAGCAGTTCCGGCCGCAGCGTGGCGACGACGAACAGCGCGGCGAGGCAGAGCGTGCACGCCTGCGCGAAGAGAAGCCAGAGCCTGCGCAACACCGAAGGGCGCTCCGAGGGGGGGATAGAGCGTCGATTATAGTCGTGTGCTGCAGCGCGTCAGGGCTGGCGGTTGACGCGCGACCGGGTCGACCCGGCGCAGGGGGACCCCGCCGGGAAGGGTTCGCAAGCGGCTGATTCCGGACGGCTTTCGCGCTCCGGATCACTGCGACCCTTCCGGCGAGCCCCGCCGATCCTTTATAATTGACAGGTTTGCGAAGCGGCGCCCTTGTTGCGGCGCGACCCGCGAGCGGCATCGGGAGGACGGGGCGTCATGGCGGAAGTCGGCACGGGGGAACGCGAGATCGACGCGGGGAAGCGGCGCTTTCTCGTCGGCGCGACCGGCGTCGTGGGCGGGATCGGCGGCATCGCGGCGGCGGCGCCGTTCGTGCTGTCGCTCTTCCCGAGCGAGCGGGCGAAGGCCGCCGGCGCGCCGGTCGAGCAGGACATCGGCAAGATGGAGCCGGGCCAGCAGATCACGCTCGAGTGGCGCGGCCGCGTCGTCTGGGTCGTCAACCGCAGCAAGGCGATGCTCGAGACGTTGCCCAAGATGGACAAGCGGCTCGCGGACCCGAATTCCGAGGTCCCGCAGCAGCCGCCGTACTGCAAGAACGAGCACCGCTCGATCAAGCCCGAGTACCTGATCGCCGTCGGCATCTGCACGCACCTCGGGTGCTCGCCCACCTATCGGCCCGACGTCGCGCCGGCCGACCTCGGCCCCGACTGGCTCGGCGGCTTCTTCTGCCCGTGCCACCAGTCGAAGTTCGACCTCGCCGCCCGCGTGTTCGCCGGCGTTCCGGCGCCGACCAACCTCGTGATCCCGCCGCACAAGTACCTGTCGGAGACGAGGATCGTGATCGGCATCGGCGAAGACGGCAAGTCGGCGTAGGGCGGGCGTGACCATGGAAAAGCTCCTGCACTGGATCGACGATCGCTTCCCGCTCACGGCGCTCTGGGAATCGCAGTGGGGCAAGTACGTCGCGCCGAAGAACTTCAACTTCTGGTACTACTTCGGTTCGCTCGCGGCGCTCGTGCTGGTGATGCAGATCGTCACCGGCATCTTCCTCACGATGAGCTACAAGCCCGACGCGGCGAAAGCGTTCGAGTCGGTCGAGTACATCATGCGCGACGTCTCGTGGGGGTGGCTCATCCGCTACCTGCACTCGACCGGCGCGTCGATGTTCTTCGTCGTCGTCTACCTGCACATGTTCCGCGGCCTCATGTACGGCAGCTACCGGAAGCCGCGCGAGCTCACGTGGATCTTCGGCTGCCTCATCTACCTCTGCCTCATGGGCGAGGCGTTCTTCGGCTACCTGCTGCCGTGGGGACAGATGTCGTTCTGGGGCGCGCAGGTGATCGTCAACCTGTTCTCGGCGATCCCGGTGATCGGCGAGGACCTCTCGGTGTGGATCCGCGGCGACTACACGATCTCGGACATCACGCTGAACCGCTTCTTCGCCTTCCACGTGATCGCGCTGCCGCTGGTGCTGCTGGGCCTGGTCGCCGCGCACCTGATCGCGTTGCACGAGACCGGCTCGAACAACCCGGACGGCGTCGAGATCAAGTACAACAAGGACCCGAAGACCGGCATCCCGCTCGACGGCATCCCATTCCACCCGTACTACACGGTCAAGGACATCCTCGGCGTGGTCGTGTTCCTCGCCGTGTTCTCGATCGTCGTCTTCTTCGTCCCGGAGATGGGCGGGTACTTCCTCGAGGCCAACAACTTCATCCCGGCCGACCCGCTGAAGACGCCGGAGCACATCGCGCCGGTCTGGTACTTCACGCCGTACTACTCGATCCTGCGCGCGGTGCCGCCGATGTTCGAGTCGCAGTTCCCCGGCGTCGCGGCGATGGGGATCGCCGTGATGATCTTCTTCGTGCTGCCGTGGCTCGATCGCGGCGCCGCCAAGTCGATCCGCTATCGGGGCTGGTGGTTCAAGGTTCCGCTGGCGCTGTTC
>DASQBO010000406.1:0-5039 GCA_035635175.1 Casimicrobiaceae bacterium
GAGGCGCCGCCCGCGGCGCTCGACGCGGCGGGGCTTGCGCGGATCCGCGCGGCGTTCGCGGCGGCGGCGGAGCGCGCGCTGCGCGTCGGCATCGACGCCGTCGAGCTGCATCTCGCGCACGGCTACCTGCTGCACGAATTCCTCTCGCCGATCGCGAATCGCCGCGACGACGAGTACGGCGGCAGCTTCGCGAACCGGATCCGCTTTCCGCTCGAGGTGTTCGACGCCGTGCGCGCGGCGTGGCCCGCGACGCGCCCGCTCGGCGTCCGCATCTCGGCGGTCGACTGGGTCGAGGGCGGGTGGACGCTGGACGACTCGATCGCGCTCGCGCGCGAGCTCGCCGCGCGCCGCTGCGACTGGGTCGACGTGTCGAGCGCCGGCATCTCGCCGCGGCAGAAGATCACCGCGACGGGGCCCGGCGTTCACGTGCCGTTCGCGCGCGCGATCCGCAAGGCGACCGGCGTCACGACGGTGGCCGTCGGCCTCATCAGCGAGCCCGCGCACGCCGAGCGGATCGTCGCCGAGGGCGACGCCGACATGGTCGCGATGGCGCGCGCGTTCCTGCGCGACCCGCGCTGGCCGTGGCGTGCGGCGGCGGAGCTCGGCGCGACGGTCCGCGGCGCGCCGCAGTACTGGCGGGCCCTCACGAAGGAGAACGCCGGCATCTTCGGCGAGCTCCGCGCGGGGCAGCGCTGACGCGCGGCCGCGCTTGGCGCCCGCGGGCGCCTCGGGTTAAAATTCTTTTCTTTCCGCGCCGCTCCGCGGCCCGGGCCACGAATCAGGAATCCGAAAGGAGGTGATGCCCATGGCTGAACGATCCCGCACCCGTCGCAACACGCTCGAGCGTCGCTGCCTCGGCAAGGCCTACAAGCGTCTGTTCGTGGGCTCGCCCAAGGGCATCTTCAAGATGCTCGAGAAGATCAAGAAGGCGTAACGTCCTTCGCTCGCGGCGCGCCACGCGCCGACATCCGCACGCCGGGGGCCGCGACTGCGGCCCCCGCTGTTTTCGGGCTCCCACCCAGCGGGCGTAACGATCGCAGCATTGCCGTCAGCGAACGGAAGGACCGCCGGCCCCGGACAGCCGCGCGATCTCCGCTTCGAGCTCGGCGATGCGCCGCTCGCGCTCTTCGAGCAGACGCGCCACGTCGGCGGCCTCGAACCGCTGCGGAATGTGCTGCGGGCAGTTGGCATCCCACGCCAGCACACGGAACACGAGAGCCTGCTCGCCGCGCGGCCGGGCGCCTCGGGGCAGCAGGTCCGCGAGCAGCGCCGGGTCGTCCTCGATCACGCGCGCCTCGCCCCAGAGCTTGACGCGCTGCCGCGATCCGTAATCGATCAGGAACAGGTGAGCCCTGGGATTCTCGGCGAGATTCCCCTGGGTGATGAATTGCCGGTTGCCGCGATATTCCGCGAACGCGAGGGTCCGCTCGTCCCGCACGTGCAGGAATCCGGGCGGCCCGCCGCGGTGCTGGATGTAAGGCTGCCCGGCCGCGCTCGCCGTGCCGAGGAACACGCTGGTCTGGCGGGCGATGAACCCGGCGAGCTCGGGCGTGATCGTCGTGTTCCAACCCGGTCCGTCCTCCATCCGCGCGTACGCGCGGCGCGATCCCCTGCGCGACTGGATCGCCTTGACCGCGGGCGTGAAGGCGATGTCGCTCGCGATGGGCGAGATCTTCGGCACGGCGGTCGGCGGCTCGAGCGGAAAGAAGCAGGCACCGGCGGCCGCAGCCGCCGGCGCCGTTGCGGGTCGCCTCAGGCGGCGCGCCTCGCGTCGACCGCCGGAAAGTCGACGTCGGTCTGCGCGACTTCGTTCACGTAGTTGGTCAGCGTGTTCAGTGCGACGTGAACCACGATTTCCATCACCTGCGCATCGCTGTAGCCGGCACTCTTCACGGCTTGCAGCGCGGCGTCGGAAACGTGGCCTCGCTCGCGCGCGACGCTCGCCGCGAAGCGCACGGCCGCGTCCGCGTGCGCATCGCCGGAGCCGCCGTTGCGGGCGGCGCCGATCTCCGCGTCGTCGAGCTTGGCGACGTGCTGTCCGAGGTAGCTGTGGGCAGCGAGGCAGTAGCGGCACGCGTTGATCTCGGCGACGGCGAGCGCGATCCGCTCGCCGGTCTGCACGCCGAGCGAGCCTTTCGCGAGCGCGGCGTTGAGATCGAGATAGCCCTCGAGCGCGGCCGGGCTGTGGCCGACGACCTTCATCAGGTTGGGGACGACCCCGAGCTGCTGCCTGACCCCGGCCAGCAGGGGGATCGTGGCGGCGGGCGTTTGGTCCGGGCTCGGAATGCGGATGCGGGACATGAGGATTCTCCTGGTGGTGGGCGGGATCGCGGCGCCGGAGGCGGCGCCGACGCAACGCATCTTGCAGAATTCCGGTCAGGAGAAGAATATCTACACAAGTAAATTGATTATTCCGATGAAAGGAATATAACCGTGGACCGCTTCCACCTGATGAACGTCTTCGTCGCGGTCGCCGAGGAGGAGGGATTCGCGGGCGGAGCGCGTCGGCTCGGCCTCTCGCCGCCGGCGGTCACCCGGGCGATTGCGGCGCTCGAGCATCGCCTGGGGGTGAAGCTGCTGAACCGTACGACGCGCTTCGTGCGGGTGACCGACGCCGGCGCGCGCTACCTCGAAAGCGCGCGGCGCATCCTCTCGGAGATCGACGAAGCCGACGAGGCGGCGGCGGGCTCCCACGCCGCGCCGCGCGGAGAGCTGGCGGTGACGGCGCCCGTTCTGTTCGGAAGCCAGTACGTCGTGCCGGGCATCGTCGATTATCTGGGGCGATACCCCGACGTCTCGGTGTCGGCGCTGTTCCTCGACCGGGTGGTCGGCCTGCTGGAGGAGGGTCTCGACGTCGGCGTTCGGATAGGCGAGCTTCCCGATTCGACGCTGCGGGCGATTCCGGTGGGCTTCGTGAGGCGCGTGGTGTGCGCGTCGCCGCGTTATCTAAAGAGGCACGGCGCGCCGCGCGAGCCCGGGGAGCTCGCCGGCCACGTCGTCGTCGCGGCGAGCCCGGTGTCGCCGTCGGTCGAGTGGCGCTTCGGCGCCGGCAAGCGGAGCGTCATCGCGAAGATCAAGCCGCGCCTGAGCGTCACCAGCAACGACGCGGCGATCCGCGCGGCGCTCCTCGGCTTCGGGATCACCCGTCTCATGTCGTACCAGGTCGCCGACCATCTCGCCGCCGGGCGGCTCGAGCGCGTGCTCGCGGCGCAGGAGCCGCCGCCCCTTCCGATCCACGTGATTCACGTCGAGGGACGCCGGGCGTCGGCGAAGGTGCGCGTTTTCGTCGACCTTCTCGTGGATCGGCTGCGGGCGAATCCTGCCCTCGCCTGAAGCCGGACCGGCAACGAGCCTCTTGGCCGCCCGGTCCCGTCCGCTGTTCTCCGGGTGGGCGCGGGCGCCGCGGCGCCGTCGCGCGTGTGTAGACTTCCGGCGGAACCTCGGTGCCATGCCGTTCGCCTACTACGCCCGGCTGTCGCCCGCGCGGCAACGCATCTATCGCAAGAGCGACGCGATCGCGACGCTGTCGCTGCCTGCGGGTGTCGAGGCGGGCGTCATCGTTGCGCGGATCCGCGACGGGCTCGCGCGCGACGACGTCGCAACGGTGCAGCGCGCGTGCCAGGCGCTCGTCGACGCGCTCGTCGCCGGCTATCGCGTGCCGCCGATCCGCCTGCGCGTGCTGGCGCAACGGCCGGCGGACGACTACGGCGAGCTCCACGGCCTCTACGACCCGGAAGAGGGCCGGACGCCGGCGCGGATCACGGTGTGGATGCGCACGGCGGCGAAGCGGCAGGTCGTCGCCTTCAAGACGTTCCTGCGCACCGTCGTGCACGAGGTCTGCCACCACCTCGACTACGACCTCTTCAAGCTCGAGGAAACGTTCCACACCGACGGGTTCTACAAGCGGGAATCGTCGCTCGCGAACGCGCTGCTCGCGCAGGAGGCGGCGCTCGCGGAGAAACTCGGCGGCGAGGGGACCGGGCGCTAGTGTCCCCTTCCGGAGGTAACTTGCCAATGTCGCGTGCCCAACGCGACTCTGCCCGTACAAGAACGGCGAAAACGGGGCAATGCGCGAAGCCGAGCGAGGCGCCTATCGGGAATAGGCGCGAGCGCGGCGACAAAGCAGTGCGCCGTTTGTCGACACTTCCGGAACGGGACACAAGGCCCGCTCCGCCGCGCGCGCGGCGGAATGCGAGCCGCGCGCTGGAGGGGGCTTTACCCTCTGAACTGACGTCTTCGCGCTTGCCAGATGCCCAGTCCGCCCAGGAGCATGATGATGGCGAGCAGGCTGTATTCGCCGAGCGTGGGGATCTGCTGCGGACTGCCGCCCCCGCCGATCGGGGCGCCGCCGATGGTGGCGCCGTCGAAGGCCATCCCCGTGTCGTAGGCCGTGTCGTTCCAGTTCACGACGCCGAATTCGAGCTGATAGCTTCCCGACGCGGGAATCGAATAGTCCGCTTTGATCCACCCGGTGTACCCGCATCCGGTGGCGTAACAAGTCCCGCTGTCGCTGCCGAGCGGCGACCACGTCGGGGCGCCTCCGATGATGGGCGTCGCTGCCGGCGTCAGAGTCGCGGTGAGCGGCGGCATCGAGAATCCCGGGACCGTATTGCCGCCCGGGGTTGTGCGTGCCGTGAACAGCAGCGCCACCTGCGTGCCGCCCGAGTCGAGCAGCCGCGCCCATGCGTAGTCAGCGTAGCCTGCGCCGTCGGACGTGACGAAATTGAAGTAGAAGGACAGGTCGTCGCCGGCCGCCGCGGTGAACACGCCGGAACGGATACGCGACCCGTTGGTGGCGGAGCCCGAGCCGCCGATGCCCGGCAGACTCAGGCCCGTGACACCGCTCGCGCTGGAGACCCAACCGTACGCAGTGCTTCCGGCAAAAGGCGAAAGCGTGACCACGCCGTTCGCTCCGGACGTCCCGCAATTCCCGGTGCAAGCCCAGCCTGTGGTGCTGATGGCTGCGCTGCTCGATGCATAGCCGACGAGACCCGCCAGCACCAACGTCTTGAAGATTTGCATACCCCCCTCGCAGAGCC
>DASQBO010000407.1:0-5103 GCA_035635175.1 Casimicrobiaceae bacterium
GTGATCGCCGGCTTCGAGCCGCTCGACGTGATGCAGGCGATCCTGATGCTCGTCCGGCAGCTGAACGAGGGCCGCGCGGAGGTCGAGAACGAGTTCACGCGCGCCGTGACGCGCGAGGGCAACGCGAAGGCGAAGGCGATCGTCGCCGACGTCTTCGAGCTCCGCAAGACGTTCGAGTGGCGCGGCTTGGGCGAGGTGCCGTACAGCGCGCTCCGGATCAAGGAACGCTACGCCCGGTTCGACGCCGAGGCGCGCTACGGCATCGTCTACCGCTCGGTCGCCGACAACAGGGCGTGCGAGTGCGGCGCGATCCTCCGCGGCGTCAAGCGCCCCGTCGACTGCCGGCTGTTCGGCACCGCGTGCACGCCGGAGAACCCGATGGGCTCGTGCATGGTCTCCTCGGAAGGCGCGTGCGCGGCGCACTACACGTACGGCCGCTTCAAGGACGCGGCGATCGTCGCGGCGCGGCAGCGGTGCGCGGTGTCGGCATGAACGACACGCGCGCGCCGTACGTCCGCCCGGTGGACTTCCGCCACGGTCGCGTCGACATGACCCATGGCGGCGGCGGCCGCGCGATGGCGCAATTGATCGAAGAGCTGTTCCTGCGCGCGTTCGACAACGAGTGGCTGCGCCAGGGCAACGACGGCGCCCGCGTCGAGGTGCCCGGCGGGCGCATGGTGATGGCGACCGACAGCCACGTCGTCTCGCCCCTGTTCTTTCCGGGCGGAGACATCGGCTGCCTGTCGGTGCACGGGACGATCAACGACGTCGCGATGTGCGGCGCTACGCCGCTCTGGCTGGCCGCGGGGTTCGTGCTCGAGGAGGGTTTTCCGCTGGCGGACCTGAGGCGCATCGTCGAATCGATGGCCGCGGCGGCGAAGGACGCGCGCGTGCCCGTGATCACCGGCGACACGAAGGTCGTCGAGCGAGGCAAGGGCGACGGCGTGTTCATCACGACGACCGGGGTCGGCATCGTGCCGCCCGGCATCGAGGTGTCCGGCGACCGCGCGCGTCCCGGCGACGTCGTGCTCGTGAGCGGAACGCTCGGTGACCACGGAGTCGCGATCATGTCGCTGCGCGAGAACCTCGGCTTCGAGACGGCGATCGCGTCGGACACCGCGGCGCTGCACGGCCTCGTTGCGGCGATGCTGGCCGCGGCGCCGGGCCTCCGCTGCCTGCGCGATCCGACGCGCGGCGGCCTCGCCACCACGCTGAACGAGCTCGCGCGGCAGTCGCGCTGCGGCATCGTGCTCGCCGAGGACCGCATCCCCGTGCGCCCGGAGGTCGCCGCCGCGTGCGAGTTCCTCGGTCTCGATCCGCTCTACGTCGCGAACGAGGGCAAGCTCGTCGCCATCTGCCCACCCGCAGACGCCGACCGGCTGCTCGCGACGATGCGCGCGCACCCGCTCGGCCGCGACGCGGCGGTCGTCGGCGAGGCGATCGCCGACCCGCACTGCTTCGTCCAGATGGACACGAGCTTCGGCGGCCGGCGCGTGGTCGACTGGCTGACGGGGGAACAGCTCCCGCGGATTTGCTGATGCGAATCCTCCTCCTCGCCCACTCGTTCAACAGCCTGACGCAGCGGCTTTGGATCGAGCTCGCCGCCGCGGGTCACGAGCTCTCCGTCGAGTTCGACGTCCACGACGGCGTGACCGAAGAGGCCGTGGCGCTGTTCCGCCCGGACCTCGTGGTCGCGCCGTTCCTGAAGCGGCGGATTCCCGAGAGCGTGTGGCGGCGTCATCGCTGCCTCGTGATCCACCCGGGCATCCGCGGCGACCGCGGGCCCTCGGCGCTCGACTGGGCGATCCTGGACGGCGCGACGGAATGGGGCGTCACCGTGCTCGAGGCGAATGGAGAAATGGACGCCGGCGACGTATGGGCCGAGCGTCGTTTCCCGATGCGCGAGGCGGCCAAGGGCAGCCTCTACCGGAACGAGGTGACCGAGGCGGCGGTTGCGGCGCTCGCGGAGGCGCTCGCACGGATCGAGCGCGGCGAGTCGCCGGCGCCTCTCGATTACGCGGATCCGTCCGTCCGCGGGCGCGCGCGTCCGCCGATGCGCCAGGTCGACCGCGCGATCGACTGGCGGGCGGACGACACGACGACGGTGCTGCGCAAGATCCGTGCGGCGGACGGCGCCCCCGGCGTGCTCGACGACGTGCGCGGGCTGCGTGCGTACCTCTACGACGCGCACCGCGAGACGGCGCAGCGGTTCGCGGGCGCGGCGCCCGGCGACGTCGTCGCGCAGCGCCGCGGCGCGATCCTCCGCGCAACGATCGACGGCGCCGTGTGGATCACGCACCTGAGGTGCGCCGAGCCGGGTGCGTTCAAGCTGCCGGCGGCGCGGGTGCTCGCCGATCGGCTCGCTGGCGTGCCGGACCTTCCGCTCGCGCCGGAAGCGGTGGTCGACGGCGACACGTGGCAGCCGATCCGTTACGCGGAACGCGACGGCGTCGGCTGGCTCGCCTTCGCGTTCTACAACGGCGCGATGGGCACCGCGCAGTGCGAGGAGCTCCGCGCCGCCTTTCGCTACGCGACCACGCGTCCGACCCGCGTCATCGTCCTCGCGGGCGGCCCGGACTACTGGTCGAACGGGATCCACCTGAACCTGATCGAGGACTCCGAGCATCCGGCCGAGGAATCCTGGCGGAACATCAATGCGATGGACGACCTGGTCCGCGACATCCTCGTCGCCGACCGGCACCTCACGATCGCGGCGATGCGGGGCAACGCGGGCGCCGGAGGCGCGTTCCTCGCGCTCGCGGCCGACCGCGTGTTCGCGCGCGACGGCGTCGTCCTCAATCCCCACTACAGGTCGATGGGCAATCTCTACGGATCCGAATACTGGACCTACCTGCTTCCCCGCCGCGTCGCGCCCGATCGTGCGCGTGCCATCGTGCAGAACAGGCTGCCGATGGGCGCCCGGGCGGCCGCGGCGGTCGGGCTCGTGGACGCGTGCTTCGGCGCGACGCCGGCCGCGTTCGCCGCCGAGGTCGACGCGCGCGCCCATGCCCTCGCCGACGATCCGGGATTCGCGGCCCTGATCGCGGCGAAGCGCTCGCGCCGTGCCGCGGACGAGGCCGCCAAGCCCCTGTCCGCGTATCGCGTGGAGGAGCTCGCGCGAATGCGGGAGAACTTCTTCGGCTTCGACCCGAGTTACCACGTCGCGCGCCAGCACTTCGTCGCCAAGGTCCCTCGTTCCCGGACGCCGCTTTGGCTCGCTCGGCACCGGGGCCCGCGGGCAGGGGCCGCCGGTGGCGGTCGCGGGCCACTTCTTGCGCCAAGTCAACCCGTGGCAGCGACGGCCGTGGAACCATGACGGCTCCGTTGCGGACGCCGAGGCGACAGTGTGGTCTTGCGCGCGGCGCCGGAACAGACACCAAGGAGAGAACGAGCATGAAGGCGATCGTGGTTGCGGCTGCCGTGGCGGCCGGTCTGCTGGCGGCGGGGATGGCGAGCGCGCAGGATGCGTCGGCACTGGCGCAGAAGAACGGCTGCATGACCTGCCACGCGGTGGACACGAAGAAGATGGGGCCGTCGTTCAAGGACGCCGCGGCGAAGCTCAAGGGCAAGTCCGACGCGGAAGTGGTCGCCGCGCTGAAGGCCGCGAAGCCGCACGGGAGCGTCAAGGCGTCGGACGACGACCTGAAGGCGATCGGCAAGTGGATCCAGTCGCTCTGACATAAGGGGGCGCGCGAAGGGGCAGGGGGGCCGTGCGGGCGGCGCGCCGGGGGTGCGCCGCCCCGTTCCGGCGTCAACGGAAACGTGGACCGTGCGTTAGAATCGCGCACCCCGCGCCGCGCCCAGCCGGGCGGCGGCGACCCGGGCACCCCCTTAACGAGGAGAAGCGAGCATGAGAGCTTTCGTGATGGTCGCCGTCGCGGCCGCCGGGCTGGCCTGCGCCGGCGCCGCGAGCGCGCAGGAGGCGCTGGCGAAGAGCAGCGGCTGCATGAATTGCCACGACGTTGCCACCAAGAAGATCGGTCCCGCGTTCAAGGAGATCGCCGCGAAGTACAAGGGCAAGGCGGACGCCGAGGCGAAACTCGTCGCCAAGCTCGACAAGCACGACGGTCACCCGGAAGTGAAGGCGAAGGGAGACGACCTGAAGTCGCTGGTCAAATGGGTCCTGTCGCAGTAATCGAAGCGACATGAAGCAGGGAAGGAGCCGGCTCGCGCCGGCTTTTTCTTTGGGGCCGCGATGAGCGTGGCCGAAGCGCCGGAACCGCGGACCCTCTCGGTCGCGCCGATGCCGAGCGACGCGTCGGAAGCCGGCGGAGTGCTCCCGGGCTCGCGCGGGCTGCTCCTGCGGCTTCGCGCGATCGCGGTCGCGGGCCAGGTGGTCGCCATCGCGGTCGCGCACGTCCTGGGCGTTACGGTTCCGTTGCCGGCGATGGGCGTCGTCGTGGCCGCCGCAATCGCGGTCAGCGTCTGGTCGTGGCTCCGTGCACGGCACGGCACCCCGGCGACGCTCGTCGAGGTCGTCGTGCTCCTCGCGTTCGATCTCGCCGCCTTCTCGCTTCTGCTCGCGCTCGCCGGCGGCATCGAAAATCCGTTCTGGCTGCTCTACGTCCTCCACGTCGTGCTGATCGCGCTCCTGCTCCCGTGGCGGCTCGCACTCGCCGGGACGCTCGTCGTCGCAGCGAGCTTCGTGATCGCCGTCGAGTTCGCAGCCCCGCTCCGGTATGCGGACGGCCGGTTCGTGCCGGACGACGTGCTCGCGATCGGGCTCTGGGCGGGCTTCGCGCTCACCAGCTTCACCGTCGCGTGGTTCGTCGTCCGCGTCGTGGCGGACCTCCGCGCGCACGAACGGCTGCTGCGCGAGACCGCCCGCCGCGCACTGAACGACGAGGCGATCATGCGGCTCGGGACGCTCGCGGCCGGCGCCGCACACGAGCTCGCGACCCCGCTCACGACGATGGCCGTCGTGGCGGGAGAGATGGCGCGGGAGGCCGGCAGCCCGGCAGTCCAGCGCGACGCCGCGATTCTCGCGAACCAGGTCGAGGCGTGCCGGCGCGCGCTGTCGAACCTCACGTCGGCGGCGGGGCACCTGCGCGCCGAAGGCGGCGGGCCGCAGCGGCTCGACGCGTTCCTCGGATCCCTCGCCGG
>DASQBO010000408.1:0-11437 GCA_035635175.1 Casimicrobiaceae bacterium
TTAGCGAAGCTGGTCGGGCTTTTTTTTGGACTTCGCGCCACTACGCCGCCGCCATGCCCTCGTTCGCCGCCACCACCGGAGGCACCCGCACGCCCGGCCCGGGCGCCTTGGTTGGCACCTCGGTCGGCGCCGTCGTCGCCGAGCGCGCGCGCTTCGACGATCCGCTTCCGCTCGCCTGCGGCGCGACGCTGCCGTCGTTCGAGCTCGCCTACGAGACCTACGGAACGCTCAACGCGGAGCGCACGAACGCGGTGCTGATCTGCCACGCGCTGAACGCGTCGCATCACGTCGCCGGCTGGTACGAGGCGGAGCCCGACAACGTCGGCTGGTGGGACAACATGGTGGGACCGGGCAAGCCGCTCGACACCGATCGCTTCTTCGTCGTCGGCGTGAACAACCTCGGCAGCTGCTTCGGTTCGTCGGGGCCGCTCACGGTGAATCCCTCGACCGGCGCGCCGTGGGGCGCCGACTTTCCGCTCGTCACCGTCGAGGACTGGGTCGACGCGCAGGCGCGGCTCGCGGACCGGCTCGGCATCCGGCAGTGGGCGGCCGTCATGGGCGGGAGCCTGGGCGGGATGCAGGCGCTCGACTGGGGGATCCGCTATCCCGCGCGCATCCGCCATGCGCTCGTGATCGCGGCCGCGCCGAACCTGTCCGCGCAGAACATCGCGTTCAACGAGGTCGCGCGCCAGGCGATCCTGACCGACCCCGATTTCCACGAAGGTCACTTCGGCGCGCACGCGACGAAGCCGCGCCGGGGCCTGCGTGTCGCGCGGATGATCGGGCACATCACGTACCTCTCCGACGAGCAGATGGAGGAGAAGTTCGGGCGCGACCTGCGCGAGGGAAAGAAGTTCTCGTTCGCGCCCGAGTTCCAGATCGAGTCGTACCTCCGCTACCAGGGCGAGAAGTTCGCGGAGTACTACGACGCGAACACCTACCTGCGGATCACGAAGGCGCTCGACTACTTCGATCCGGCCCATGCCGCGGGCGGCAATCTCGCTCAGGCGCTCGCGCCCGCCGCGTGCCGGTTTCTCGTGATCGCCTTCACGACCGACTGGCGGTTCGCGCCCGCGCGCTCGCGCGAGATCGTGAAGGCGCTGGTCGACAACCAGCGCGACGTGTCGTACGCGGAGATCGCGGCGCCGCACGGGCACGACGCGTTCCTGCTCGACGACCCGCAGTACATGGCGGTCGTGCGCGCGTACTTCGAGCGCGTCGCCGCGGAGATCGGCGCCGAGCGCGCGGCGACGCCGGGCCCGGCGGCGGCGCCGGCGTCGTACGTCCCGTCCGCCGCGGCCGCGGCGGGCCGCGCCGACTTCGCGACGATCGCGCCGTGGATCGCGCGCGGCTCGCGCGTGCTCGACCTCGGGTGCGGCGACGGAAGCCTGCTCGCGTACCTCGTGCGCGAGCGCGGCGTGCGCGGCTACGGCATCGAGATCGACCCGGCCGGCGTCCACGCGAGCATCGCGAACGGGATCAACGTGCTCCAGAGCGACCTCGAGACGGGGCTCGCCGGGTTCGACGACGCGTCGTTCGACTGCGTGATCCTCTCGCAGACGCTGCAGGCCATGCGGCACACCGAGGACCTCGTCGCCGAGATGCTGCGCGTGGGCCGCGACGCGATCGTCACGTTCCCGAACTTCGGCCACTGGTCGCACCGCTGGCAGATCCTGCGCGGGCGGATGCCGGTGTCGTCGTCGCTCCCCTACCAGTGGTACGACACGCCGAACATCCATCTCTGCACGGTCGCCGATTTCGACGCCTTCCTCGCCGAGCGCAAGTGCGTCGTCGAGAACCGCGTCGTGCTCGCCGGCGGCCGGCCGGTTGGCGCGCTGCCGAACCTGCGCGGCGAGCTCGCGATCTATCGCTTTCGCCGAGGCTGAGTCCTCGAGCCGCACGCTAGAATGCACGAATGAGCGAGCGGCGCGTAGCGAAGGCCCGAAGGGCGCGTCCGCGAGCGATTGAGCGCGGCCGACCTAATGTCGCAACGTACCGTCAAGACGGTGCGGAGGCCGCGGATGGGTGAGCCGGCATCGCGCACGGCGCCCGCGCGGGAGACGTGGCGCGAGGCGCTTCTCAACCGCCGGATGCTGATCTGCGTCGCGACGGGATTCTCGTCGGGACTGCCGCTCTACCTGCTCCTCAATCTGCTGCCTGCGTGGCTGCGCTCCGAGCAGGTGGACCTCAAGTCGATCGGCCTCTTCGCGCTGATCCAGCTGCCGTACACGTGGAAGTTCACGTGGTCGCCGCTCATGGACCGCTACGCGCTGCCCCTCCTCGGGCGGCGGCGTGGATGGATGCTCGCCACACAGGCGCTCCTGCTCCTGTCGATCCCCGCCTTCGGGCTGTACCACCCGACGCGCGACCTGTGGGCGATCGCGTGGGTGTCGATCGCCGTCGCGCTGTTCTCGGCCTCGCAGGACATCGTGCTCGACGCGTACCGCCGCGAGCTCCTGCCCGATCCCGAGCTCGGACTCGGCAACGCCGTCCACGTCAACGCCTACCGGATCTCGAGCCTCGTGCCGGGCGCGCTGTCGCTGATCCTCGCCGATCTCCTGCCCTGGAGCTCGGTGTTCGCGCTGACGGCGCTCTTCATGATCCCCGGCATCGTCATGACGCTCCTGATCGCCGAGCCCGCCGTCTCGCGGGCCGCGCCGAAGACGCTGCGGGAGGCGGTCGTCGAGCCCTTCCACGAGTTCATCACGCGCGCGGGGTGGAAGGAGGCGCTGCTCGTGCTGCTCTTCATCTTCCTCTACAAGCTGGGCGACAGCATGGCGACGGCGCTGGCGACGCCGTTCTATCTCGACCTCGGCTTCACGAAGACCGAGATCGGCGTGATCGCGAAGAACGCGGGCCTCTGGGCAAGCGTCGCGGGCGGCATGCTGGGCGGGCTGTGGATGGTGAAGATCGGCATCAACCGCGGCCTCTGGATCTTCGGGGTGGTTCAGCTCGTCTCGATCCTCGGCTTCGCCTGGCTCGCTTGGGAGAACCGGCCGGACCGGCTGCTGCTGGGCTGCGTGATCGCCTTCGAAGCGCTCGGCGTGGGCCTGGGCACGGCGGCGTTCGTCGCCTACATCGCGCGGGCGACCGATCCCCGCTACACGGCGACGCAGTTCGCGCTCTTCACGAGCCTCGCAGCGCTGCCGCGGACGGCCGTCAACGCGACGACCGGCTGGATCGTCGACGCCACCGGCTGGTTCGCCTTCTTTCTCCTCTGCGCCTTGCTGGCGCTGCCGGGGATGGCACTACTCTTGCGTGTGGCCCCCTGGAATGGAGGGAACGGGAAGAGGCCACGGCCATGAACCATCACAAATTCAGCGCCATCGCGCATCGCGACCACGATCACTGCAATCCGATTTCCGCGGCCAAGATCGAGCGGCTGCTCGATCTCCTGCCGCTCGACGAAACCGCGCGCGCGCTCGACCTGGGCTGCGGCCGCGCCGAGCTCGCGCTGCGGATCATCGAGCGGTTCGGCTCGCCGGTCGTCGCCGTCGACCACTCGTCGTTCATGCTCGACGCGGCGCGCGAGCGCGCGGAATGGACGGGCGCGCTGCACAAGCTGCACCTGGACGACATCGACATCCGCGACTTCAAGGCCGACCCCGAAACCTTCCACCTGACCGTGATGATGGGCGCCGGCGGCATCGGCGGCGGGATGGCGGGCATCTGCAACGCGCTCAAGGGCTGGACGAAGGGGGGCGGCTACGTGCTGGTCGGCGAGGGCTACTGGCGCCAGAAGCCGCACCCGGAGTACCTCGCGCTCCTCGGCGGCTCCGACACGCAGTATCTCGACCATCGCGGCAACGTCCAGGCCGGTGTCGACGCCGGGCTGATCCCGATGCACGCGACGACCGCGTCGGCCGACGAATGGGACGAATACGAGTGGAAGTACTGCCGCTCGATCGAGCGCTACGCGCGCGAGATGCCCGACGACCCCGACGTTCCCGCGATGATCGAGCGCATCCGCCGCTGGCGCGACGGCTACCTGCGCTGGGGCCGCGACACGCTCGGCTTCGCGGCGTACCTGTTCTACCGGCCGAGCCTGCGCGTCGGCTGAAAATCTGCTGCGGAGCCGAAAGCCCCGCGCCGGCGTCGCGGCTCAGGCCCCGATCTTCTCGAGCGCCTCGCTCACCTCGAGCCACTCCGCCTCGAGCCGCGCGAGCCGCCACGTCACGTCTCCCTGCCGCGCAAGCCGCTCACGCAGTTCGTCGCGCTGCGCGTCCGCGTACGCTTCGGGTGACGCGAGCCACGCCTCGAGCGCGCGGCGCTCGGCGTCGAGCCCCGCCATCTCTTCCTCGAGCCGGGCAAGCCGGTCGGCGAGCGGCTTCCTCCGCGCGTAGCTCTCCTGCCGCGCTTCCGCCTCGGCGCGGCGCTGCGCCTTCCGGTCGAGGGCCGGCACCCCCTCGCGCCCCGCGTCGGGCAGCGGGCGACCGCGCGAGAGCACCCAGTTGCGGTAGTCGTCGAGGTCCCCGTCGAACGGCGCGACGCGGCCGTCCGCGACGAGCCACAGGGCGTCGGCCGTCGCGCGCAGCAGGTGCCGGTCGTGGGCGACCACGACCAGCGCGCCGCCGTAGTCCTGCAGCGCTTCGGCGAGCGCTTCGCGCATCTCGATGTCGAGGTGGTTCGTGGGCTCGTCCAGCAGGAGCAGGTTGGGTCGCGCGCGCACGATGAGCGCGAGCGCGAGACGCGCCTTCTCGCCGCCGGAGAAGCGCGCGACGTCGGCCGTCGCCATGTCGCCGCGGAAGTCGAAACCACCGAGGTAGTCGCGCAGCTCCTGCTCGCGCGCGTTGGGGTCGATCCGCCCGAGATGCGCGAGCGGCGACGCGCCGGCGTCGAGCTGGTCGACCTGGTGCTGCGCGAAGTAGCCGATGCGCAGGCCCTGCGTCGTGAGCCGCCGGCCGGCGCGCGGCGCGAGCACGCCGGCGAGCGCCTTCAGGAGCGTCGACTTGCCGGCGCCGTTCGGGCCGAGGAGGCCGATCCGCTCGCCGGCGAGCACGGCCCAGTCGAGACCGGCGACGACCGGGTCCGCCCGCTCATTTTCGTTCCAGTAGCCGAGCGTGACGTGGTCGAGCCGCACGAGCTGGCGGGCCGTCGCGTCGACGGGCGGAAACGAGAACTCGAACGGGCTGTCGACGTGCGCTGCGGCGATCTTCTCCATCCGCTCGATCGCCTTGATACGGCTCTGCACCTGCTTCGCCTTCGTCGCCTTCGCCCGGAAGCGGTCGACGAACGTCTGCAGGTGCGCGATCTGCCGCTGCTGCTTCGCGTACGCAGACTGTTGCATGGCGAGCTGCAGCGCCCGCTCGCGCTCGAACTGCGAGTAGTTGCCGGTGTAGCTGCGGAGCCTGCGCGCGTCGAAGTGGACGATCGTGCCGGCGACGCCGTCGAGGAAGTCGCGATCGTGAGTGATCAGGAGCAGCGTGCCCGGATACCGTCCGAGCCATTCCTCGAGCCACAGCACGGCGTCGAGGTCGAGGTGGTTGGTCGGCTCGTCCAGCAGGAGGAGATCCGAGCGGCACATCAGTGCCTGCGCGAGGTTCAGGCGCATCCGCAGTCCGCCCGAGAAGCTCGCGACGGGATCGTCGTGCCGCACGGCGGGCACGCCGAGTCCGGCGAGCAGCGTCGCGGCGCGCGCACGGGCCGCGTAGCCGCCGATCTCCTCGAAGCGGTGGTGCAGCGTCGCCAGCGTCTCGCCGGCCTGCTCGGGGTCGACCGCGGCGGCGGCGCCCGCCGCCTCGAGGGCGCGCTCGACGGTGCGGAGCTCGCGGTCGCCGTCCTGCACGAACTCGAGCGCCGGGGCGCGCACCGATGGCGTCTCCTGCGCGACGTGCGCGACGGTCCACGCCGCGGGCAGCTCGACGTCGCCGGCGTCGGCGTGCAGCTCGCCGCGCAAGAGGGCGAACAGGCTCGACTTGCCGCAGCCGTTGGGGCCGACGAGGCCGACCTTGTGCCCGGCGTGCACGGTCAGGCTCGCGCCTTCGAGCAGCCGCTTCGCGCCGCGAGCAAGCGTGAGGTTGGAAATTCGAATCAATTCGGGATTGGAGTTGACGAGGGGAAAGCGTTACGAGGAGGCCGAGATGCGAGGCGCGAGTTCGCGTGGGACCGGAATGTACACGGTAGTACATGAGGATCCCGCGCGGACGAGCAACGAAGCAGATCGGCCCCGCAGCAGCTTTAGCCCGTCAACTCATAGTCGTAGTCGACGATGAGCGGCGCGTGGTCGGAGAACCGGCGCTTCTTGTAGATCGACGCGCCGCGCGCCGTCGCCGCGATCCCCGGCGTCGCGATCTGGTAGTCGATGCGCCAGCCGACGTTCTTCGCCCAAGACTCGCCACGATTCGACCACCACGTGTACTGCTCGGGCCGCGGATCGACGCGGCGGAAGACGTCGACGAAGCCGATCTCGTCGAGCACCCGCGTGAGCCACGCACGCTCCTCGGGCAGGAATCCCGAGTTCTTCTGGTTGCTGCGCCAGTTCCGCAGGTCGATTGGCTGGTGGGCGATGTTCCAGTCGCCGCAGAGGACGATCTCGCGGCCGCAGCGGCGAAGGCGCCGCAGGTGCGGCAGGAATTCCTCGAGGAAGCGGAACTTCGACGCCTGCCGGTGCGGGCCGCTCGAGCCCGACGGCAGGTAGACGCTGATCACGGTGAGCTTCGCGAAATGCGCCTCGAGGTAGCGGCCCTCGGCGTCGAACTCGCGGCTGCCGAAGCCCGCCTCCACGCGCGGCGCGGTGCGGGCGTAGAGCGCGACGCCGGCGTAGCCGCGGCGCGCGGCCGGATGGAACGCGGCGTGCGCCCTGCGGGGCGCGAGCAGTCGCCGCGGGATGTCGTCGTGGGACGCGCGGATCTCCTGCAGGCAGACGACGTCCCACGGATCGCCGCGCGCGAGCCAGTGCGCGAGGCCGCGCCGCTCGGCGGCGCGGATGCCGTTGACGTTGAGCGTGATGATCCGCATCGGGAGACGGGGGCGCGGCGCACCGGCGGTCGCGGCCAGCGGCGCATTCTACGGCACCCGCGCGGTGTGGAAGCGGAGGGCGCGTGCGGAGCGGCGTTATACTGGCCTTCCCCCGACGCAACCGGTCCGCGATGTCCGATTTCCGGCAGGAATTTCTCGCGTTCGCACTGGCACGTGGAGTGCTTCGCTTCGGGGAATTTGTCACGAAGGCGGGGCGGCGGAGTCCGTATTTCTTCAACGCCGGGCTGTTCTCGGACGGCGAAAGCCTGCGGCGGCTCGGGCGGTACTACGCGGAGGCGTGGCTCGCCTCCGGCCTCGCCTGCGATCAGCTGTTCGGACCGGCGTACAAGGGGATCACCTTGGCGGCGGCGACGGCGATCGCCCTTGCCGAAAAAGGTCACAATCTGCCGTTCAGCTTCAACCGGAAGGAAGCGAAGGACCACGGGGAAGGCGGAACGATCGTTGGGGCGCCGCTCGCGGGGCGCGTGCTGATCGTCGACGACGTCATCACCGACGGCGGTGCGAAGCGCGAGGCGATCGAGCTGCTGCGCGCGCACGGCGCCACCCCCGCGGGAGTCCTGATCGCGTTCGACCGGCTGGAGCGCGGGCGCGGCGAGAAGTCGGCGGTGCAGGAGCTGCGCGACGAGTTCGGGGTGGCGGTCGTGGCGATCGCGACGCTCGACGACCTGGCACGGTTCATCGCGGGGACGGCCGCGCTCGCCGGCCACGCGGCGGCGGTCGACGCGTATCGCGCGCAGTACGGCGTGGGCTGAAGGGATTGAAGATGCGGGCAATGGGGTCGAGACGGTCGGAGCGGCGGGACGCGGCGCCAACGGAGTGCGACAGGTCGGCCGCGGCGCTCCTCGTCGCGCTGCTGCTGTTCGGCGCCGCGCTCTTCCTCGTCGGAGGCACGGCCCGGGCCGCGACCTACAAGTGGGTCGACGACAAGGGTGTCGTGCACTACACCGACCACATGCCGCCCGAGGCGATCAACAAGGGCAGCGCCCAGCTCAACAAGCAGGGCGTCACCGTCAAGCAGACGGAGCCCGCGCCGACGCCGGAGCAGCGGCGTGCGAAGGAGCAGGAGGAGGCGCGGCAGAAGGAGCTCGCGAAGCAGCAGGAGGCCGCCGCCAAGCGAGACCGTGCGCTCCTGTCGTCGTACACGAGCGAGGCCGAGATCGACCTCGCCCGGAGCCGCTCGCTGCGCACGATCGAGAGCGTCGTGCAGTCGTCGAAGGCCTACACCGAGCAGCTCGTGCGCCGCAAGGCCGATCTCGAGGCGAAGCGCAAGACCGAATTCGCGCAGAAGCCGATGCCGGCGGCGATGGAGCGCGAGCTCGAGACGATCAACGTTGAGCTCGCGAAGCAGGAGGACCTGCTCTCGCTCAAGCAAAAGGAGACGGTCGCGGTCAACGCCAAGTACGATGCCGACAAGAGTCGCTGGCGCGAGCTCGTCGCCGCGAAGGGCGGCGAGGCGGCCGCGCTCGCCGACGTCAACGCGTTGCCGCCGCCGCCGGAGCCCGCGCCCGCGAAGGGCGCGCCGAAGAAGAAGCCCTGAATCGTCACAGCGACCGGAAGGGGCGGCTCACGGCCGCCCTTCTTGTTCGTATAGCCCGCGGCGGCGATCGCAGAGGGCGCCTGCGATAATCGCGGCCCTTTCGCATCGCATCGGATCGCCATGGCGCAGTACGTTTACACGATGAACCGCGTGGGCAAGCTGATCCCGCCCAAGCGGCAGATCCTGAAGGACATCTCGCTCTCTTTCTTTCCGGGCGCGAAGATCGGCGTCCTCGGCCTGAACGGCGCGGGCAAGTCCACGCTGCTGCGGATCATGGCCGGCGTCGACCGCGAAATCGAGGGCGAGGCCGTGCCGATGCCCGGCCTCAAGATCGGCTTCCTCCCGCAGGAGCCCGCGCTCGACCCGAAGCAGACGGTGCGGCAGGCGGTCGAGGAGGGGATGAGCGACGTGCTCGGCGCGCAGAAGCGGCTCGAGGAGGTCTACGCGGCGTACGCGGAAGAAGGGGCCGACTTCGACGCGCTCGCGGCGGAGCAGGCGAAGCTCGAGGCGATCATCGCGGCCTCCGGCGCCGATTCCGGCGTGCAGATGGAGATCGCCGCGAACGCGCTCAGGCTGCCGCCGTGGGACGCGACGATCGCGACGCTCTCGGGCGGCGAGAAGCGCCGTGTCGCGCTGTGCCGGCTCCTGCTGTCCAAGCCCGACATGCTGCTGCTCGACGAGCCGACGAACCACCTCGACGCCGAGAGCGTCGACTGGCTCGAGCAGTTCCTGCAGAAATTCCCGGGCACCGTCGTCGCGGTGACGCACGACCGCTACTTCCTCGACAACGCCGCCGAGTGGATCCTCGAGCTCGACCGCGGCTACGGGATCCCGTGGAAGGGCAACTACAGCTCGTGGCTC
This sequence comes from Casimicrobiaceae bacterium, assembly GCA_035635175.1. Taxonomy (GTDB): domain Bacteria; phylum Pseudomonadota; class Gammaproteobacteria; order Burkholderiales; family Casimicrobiaceae; genus CAIWHR01. Next base: position 9,377 of record DASQBO010000408.1, read on the forward strand.
GAGCAGAAGGAGCAGCGGCTCGAGATCGAGGCCAAGCAGGAGGTCGCGCGCATCAAGACGATGAAGCAGGAGCTCGAGTGGGTGCGGCAGAACGCGAAGGGCCGCCAGGCGAAGAGCAAGGCGCGCATCGCCCGGTTCAACGAGCTCGCGTCCTACGAGCACCAGAAGCGCAACGAGACCTCCGAGATCTTCATCCCGGTCGCCGAGCGGCTCGGCAACGAGGTGATCGAGTTCAGGCACGTCTCGAAGGGCTACGGCGACCGCCTCCTGATCGACGATCTGTCGTTCAAGGTGCCGCCGGGCGCGATCGTCGGAGTGATCGGCCCGAACGGCGCCGGCAAGACGACGCTCTTCCGGCTGATCGCCGGCAAGGAGAAGGCCGACTCGGGCGAGGTCGTGATCGGCCACACGGCGCAGCTCGCGGTCGTCGACCAGACGCGCGAAGCGCTGCCCAACGACAAGACCGCGTGGGAGGCGATCAGCAACGGCCAGGACATCCTGACCGTGGGCCGCTTCGAGATGCCCTCGCGCGCCTATCTCGGCCGCTTCAACTTCAAGGGGCCGGACCAGCAGAAGAACGTGGGCCAGCTCTCCGGCGGCGAGCGGGGGCGGCTGCACCTCGCGGCGACGCTGCTCAAGGGCGGCAACGTGCTGCTGCTCGACGAGCCGTCGAACGATCTCGACGTCGAGACGCTCCGCGCGCTCGAGGAAGCGCTGCTCGAGTTCGCCGGCAGCGTGCTGGTCATCTCGCACGACCGCTGGTTCCTCGACCGCATCGCGACGCACATCCTCGCGGCCGAGGACGATTCGAAGTGGGTGTTCTTCGAAGGGAACTACCGCGAGTACGAGGACGACAAGAAGCGGCGGCTGGGCGAGGAGGGGGCACGGCCGCACCGGCCGCGGTACAAGCCGCTCATGCATTAGTGACGACAAGCCCGCCGCTCCGCGGCGGTCCGGAAAGGCGGCCAACACCGAGGAGCTTCCGCGTCGCGCCGCAGGCGGCCGACCAACCGGCGCTACGAACTGCGAAGACGGTGCGTAGGCCGCGGCACGACAAGCCCCCCGCTCCGCGGCGGTCCGGGTCGCAGCCGACGTCCGGGCGCATCGAGTAACATGGACGCGACGGGGACATCAACGCGTCCGTCCGTTCGATGCATCGAGACGTGCCCCTGACCGACCCGACGTCCTCTCCCGCCGCGCCCCACGGCGCCGACGCCGAGCGCTTCGGCCGTCCGTCCGGCGGCTGGCGGCGCCGCGCGTACGCGGTCGTCTTCGAAGCCGAGACGCCGGCCGGCAAGCTCTTCGACGTCGTGCTGATCGTGACGATTCTGGCGAGCGTGGGCATCGTGCTCGCCGACAGCGTCGATGCGCTCGGTCAGCGTTACGGCGACCTGTTCGACGCGCTGGAATGGGCGATCACGCTCCTGTTCACGGCCGAGTACGCGCTGCGCCTCGCCTGCGTGCGGAAGCCGTGGCGCTACGCGACGAGCTTCTACGGCATCGTCGACCTGCTGTCGATCCTGCCGACCTACGTCGCGCTGCTGGTGCCGAACGCGGAGCTCCTGCTCGACGTCCGGATCCTGCGTCTCGTGCGCGTTCTGCGGGTGTTCAAGCTCGTCGCGTACTTCGGCGAGTACCGCGCGCTCGGCGCCGCGATCGCCGCCAGCCGTCGCAAGATATTGATCTTCCTCTCGGTCGTGCTGATGATCGTGCTGCTGATGGGCACGCTCATGTACGTGGTCGAGGGCCCGGCCAACGGCTACACGAGCATCCCGGCGGGCGTCTACTGGGCGATCGTCACGATGACGACCGTCGGCTACGGGGACATCACGCCTCACACGCCGGCGGGCCGCGCGATCGCGTCGCTGATGATGCTGCTGGGCTGGGGCATCCTCGCGGTGCCGACCGGGATCGTCAGCGCGGAGATGACGGCGCGGCGGCTGGGCGTCGCCCCGCCGTCGACCCGGACCTGCCCGGATTGCCTGAGCGAAGGCCACGCCGCGGATGCGCGCTTCTGCAAGGACTGCGGCGCGCGCCTTCGTCCCATGACGTCGGAGTGAT
>DASQBO010000409.1:0-2736 GCA_035635175.1 Casimicrobiaceae bacterium
GTGATGCCCGCGCAGCCCGGATCGAGCGCCGCGAAGCCCGCCGCGCCCGCAGCCGCGCCGCCCGCCGGCGGCTCGCGCTGGCTCGGCCCGATCGCGGGAATCGCCGCTGGGCTCGGGCTCGCGGCGCTGCTCGCACACTTCGGCCTGCCGGAGGGCTTCGGGAGCGTGCTCCTGCTCGCGCTCGTCGCCTTCGGCGCGGTGCTGCTCTTCCGGACGCTGACCGCACGCCGTGCGCCCGCGGCGGCAGGCATCCCTGCGGACGACGCCACGAAGGCGCGGCCGCGCGTCGAGCCGATGCTCGCGCCGCCGCCGGTACCCGCTGCGGGCACATCCGACGCGATTCCGTCGGGATTCGACACGGAGCGCTTCCTCCGCGAAGCGAAGACGCAGTTCCGGAGGCTCCAGGCGGCCTGGGACGCCGGCGACCGCAAGGCGCTCGGAGGCGTCATGACCCGCGACATGACCGCCGAGATCCTGCGCGAGCTCGACGCCCGCGGGACGCACGAGCCGACCGAGCTCGTCTCGCTCGATGCGGCGCTGCTGGAAGTCGGGACCGAAGCCGGCGCGCATTGGGCCAGCGTCCGCTTCACGGGACTCGTCCGCGAGGACGGCGCGCCGCAGCCCGTGCCCCTCGACGAGGTCTGGAACCTGACCAAGCCCGTCGACGGTTCGTCGGGCTGGCTCCTGGCCGGCATCCGCCAGCTCGCCTGAACGCCGTGACCCGCTTCGCCTTCGATCCCGCCGCGCTCCCCGGCGCACTCGCGAACCGGGTGCTCGACCGCGAAGCGTGGGCCCGCCAGCGCTTCGCGGCGCACGCGGGCCGCTCGTTCGTCGTCGCCGTCGGCCCGGCGGCGAGCGCGTTCGCGATCGACGCGACGGGCCACGTCGCATCGACGCCCGGCGCGCGCGGCGCGGCCGACCTCACGCTGTCGGTCTCGCCGCTCGACCTGCCGGCGTTCCTCGCCGATCCCTCGCGCTGGGACCGCTACGTGACCGCCGAAGGCGACGCGGAGCTCGCCGCGACGCTGCGCGAGCTCGCGCCGACGCTGCCATGGTTCGTCGAACAGGCGTTCGCGCACGCCCTCGGGGACGTCATCGGCCAGCGCGTCGCCGACGCCGGGCGCCGTCTCCTCGCGTTTCCCGAATACGCGGCGTCGCGGATCGCGGAGAGCGCCGCGAGCTACGCGCACGAGCGCTCGGGATTGCTCGCGACGGGCGACGAAGGCGGCGTCTTCGCCGCGCATGTCGCAGCGGTCGCGGCGCGCACCGACGCGCTCGCGGCGCGCCTCGAGGCGCTTGCCGCGCGGATCGGTCCCCGGAAGCCGCTGCGCGCGGTAAGCGGCGCGACCCCGACGAAGCCCGACAGCGCGTGATCCACGTCAACGCGCGTGTCCGCGCGCCGCGCTAGACTGAACGCGACATCCGCGGAGGGGAAACGATGGCGAGCGGCCCCGTCCCGGCCGTGTGGGAGTTCGTCCATCACGCGTTCGGCGGCTTTCAGCGTGGCGCGCGGCTGTCCGAGATCGTCTGGACGCGCCAGCGCGGACGTGCGGCAATCGACGCGGCCCGGCGCGAGCGCGTGGATGCGCTCGTGCGGCACGCGCGGGCGCACTCGCCGTTCTACCGCGAGGCCTATCGCGGCATTCCCGAGCGCGGCGTCGTCCTCGCCGAGCTGCCCGTCGTCGAGAAGCGGGATCTCATGCGCCACTTCGACGACTGGGTCGCGGACCGCGCCGTCACGCGCGCCGGCGTCGATGCCTTCCTTGCCGACCGCACGCGGATCGGCGAACGGTACCTCGGCCGCTACACGCTCTGGAAGAGCTCGGGCAGCACGGGCGTGCCGGCGGTCTTCGTGCAGGACGACGCGGCGCTCGACACCTACGACGCGCTCCTCGCCGCCGAGGTCGCGACGACGCATGCCGTCCTCGGTTGCGCGCGCGGCGCGCTCTCGAAGGGCGCCCGCGCGGCGCTGATCGTCGCGACCGGCGACCACTACGCGAGCATCGCGTCGTGGCAGCATGCGTCGCGCGGCGTGCCGTGGGCGGCGGCGCGAAGCTTCTCGATCGTCGAACCGCTGCCCGAGCTCGTCGCGGCGCTGGACGCGTGGGATCCCGCGTTCGTCGCGAGCTATCCGACGATGCTGTCGCTGCTGGCCGACGAGCGCGACGCGCGCCGGCTGACGATCGCGCCGTCGCTCGTATGGTCCGGCGGCGAGCAGCTCTCGGCGGGCGCGCGTGCACGCCTCGAGCGCGCGTTCGGCTGCCCGGTCATCAACGAATACGGCGCCTCCGAGTGCATGTGCATCGCGTTCGGCTGCCGCCTCGGTGCGCTGCACGTCAACGCCGACTGGGTCGTGCTCGAGCCGGTCGACCGGCGCTATCGGCCGACGCCGCCCGGGGAACCGTCCGAGACCGTGCTCGTCACGAACCTCGCAAACCGCGTGCAGCCGATCATCCGCTACGACCTCGGCGACAGCGTCGTGCTGCGGCGCGAGCCCTGCGGCTGCGGGAGCCCGCTGCCCGTCGTCGAAGTCGCGGGGCGGAGCGAGGACGTGCTGATCCTGGCCGACGCCGCGGGGCGGCCGGTCCGGCTGCTCCCGCTCGCACTCGAGACGGTGATCGAGCAGGCGACGGACGCGCACCCGATCCAGGTCGTGCGCGTCGGCGGCGGCGGCCTTCGGCTGCGCCTGCCGCCGCTCGCGTGGCCGGCCCGCAACGCCGCCTGGGCGCAGGCGTC
>DASQBO010000410.1:0-3257 GCA_035635175.1 Casimicrobiaceae bacterium
CGGCGGACCTTCCGGCGACCTCCTTGCCGTGATAGTCGGCGGGGAAGGTAAGCGAGAAGGACTTCGTCTCGCCGGCCTTCATCCCGGTCAGCGCGGACTCGAACTCGGGCAGCATCTTGCCCTCGCCCAGCACGATCGCGAAATCCTTGGCCTGCCCGCCCGGGAACTCGACGCCGTCGATGCGGCCGGAGAAGTCGACGATCGCGCGATCGCCCGTCTCCACCCCGTGCGTCACGGTCTCGTAGCGGGTCCGCTGCTTGCGGAGCACCTCGATCGTGTGGCGGACGTCGTCGGGGCCGACTTCGGCCACGGGCCGCTCGATCGTGACCGTCGAGAGGTCCCCGAGGCGAATGTCGGGATAGACCTCGAACACCGCCGAGAACTCGAGCTGGTCCGAGCCCGTCGCGTCCGCCTTCGGCTCGATGCGCGGATACCCGGCGACGCGGACGTTCTGACTCCGCATCGCGTCGGCGAACCCCGCCTGGACGGCGTCGGTGATCACCTCCGAGCGTACCTGCGGCCCGTACTGCTGCGCGACCATCTTCATCGGCACCTTGCCCGGCCGAAAGCCCGGCACCTTCACGTTGCGGGCGAGCCGCGCGAGGCGCTTCGCCACCTCGCTCTCGATGTCGGCGACGGGAACGGACAGGCTCAACCGCCGCTCGAGCTGGCCGATCGTCTCCAGTACGGGTTCCATGCGCGTCGATTCCTCGATCCAGAAGCTTGGTGCGAAAGGGGGGACTCGAACCCCCACGGGCTGCCCCGCCGGCTCCTAAGGCCGGTGCGTCTACCCATTCCGCCACTTTCGCGCATTGCGACCCGGCGGGCGCTGCGGCGTGCCGTTCCACTCGACGGCTGCGGCGTTCGCGGAACGTGCGATTATAGCCGACGCCGGACCCGCCGCCAAAGGCTTGCGCGCCGGGAAAGCCCTGACGTTCGCGGCACCGCCACCCTTTCGCGCTCCCGTTCCGTTCCGTGTCGGCCGCCCACTACGAGAACTTCCCCGTCGCGTCGTTCCTGCTGCCCCGCGCGGAGCGGGCGGCCGTGCTTGCGATCTACCGGTTCGCGCGCGCGGCGGACGACGTCGCCGACGAGGGCGACGCGCCGGCGGCGGTGCGCCTCGCAGAGCTCGATCGCTTCGAGCGGGCGCTCGACGGCATTGCCGCGGGACACGCCCCTGCGGAGGCCCCGTTCGCGGCGCTCGCCGCGGCGGTCGACCGGCACGCGCTGCCGCTCGAACCGTTCCGCGATCTCCTCTCCGCGTTCCGGCAGGACGTCACCACGCATCGCTACGCGACGTGGGCCGCACTCCTCGACTACGCTCGACGCTCCGCCAATCCCGTCGGACGCCTGCTCCTCCGCCTCTACGGCCGCCACGACGCGGCGACCACCGCCTGGAGCGACGCCATCTGCACGGCACTCCAGCTCGCGAATTTCTGGCAGGACGTCGCCCGCGACTGGACGAAGGGTCGGGTCTACCTGCCGCAGGAGGATCTGGCGCGCTTCGGCGTCACCGACGCGTGGATCGCGGAAGCGCGGTGCGACGATGCGTGGCGCGCGCTGCTGTCGTTCGAGACGGCGCGCGCGCGCGCGCTGCTCGCGTCGGGCCGGCCGCTCGTGCGCGCGCTGCCCTGGCGCGCGGGCCTCGAGCTCGCCGGCGTGCTCGCCGGCGGCCATCGGATCCTCGACCGTATCGACGCGGCGGGCGGCGACGTGTTCCGCCGGCGGCCAGCGCTTGGGGCCGCCGACTGGGCGGTCGTCGCGTGCCACGCGCTCGCTCCTCCGCGGCGGCACCGCGCGAGCGGCATGGAGGCCGCGCCTCGATGACGCCCGACGAATACTGCCGGCAGAAGGCGGCCGCGAGCGGCTCGAGCTTCTACTACAGCTTCATGTTCCTCCCCCCGCCGCGGCGGCGGGCGATCACCGCGCTCTATGCGTTCTGCCGGGAGGTCGACGACGTCGTGGACGACGCGTCGGATCCCGGCGTCGCGGGCGCGAAGCTCGCATGGTGGCGCGAAGAGGTGCGCGCCGCGTACGCGGGCACGCCGCAGCATCCCGTCGGGCAGGCGCTCAAGCCCGTGGTCGCCGCCTACGCGTTGCCCGAGGCCCATTTCCAGGCCGTCATCGACGGCATGACCATGGACCTCGAGCGCAACCGCTATCTCGACTTCGCGGAGCTCGAGGCCTATTGCCACCGCGTCGCCGGCGTCGTCGGCCTCATGTCGGCCGAGATCTTCGGCTACGCGAATCCGGCGACCCGCGACTACGCGCACGACCTCGGGATCGCCTTTCAGCTCACCAACATCGTTCGCGACGTCGGCGAGGACGCGCGGCGCGGCCGCATCTACCTGCCGCAGCAGGACCTCGCGCGCCACGGCGTCGCGGCCGGCTCGATCCTGCAGCGCGAAGGGGGCGATGCTTTCCGCGCCCTCATGGCGGACGAGGTCGGGCGGACGCGCGCATGGTACGAGCGCGCGCTCGCGGCGCTGCCGGTCGAGGATCGCGCGGCGCAGCGGCCAGGGCTGATCATGGCCGCGATCTACCGGGCGCTCCTCGACGAAATCGTCCGCGACGGCTACGCGGTGCTCGACCACCGTGTCGCGCTCACGCCGCTGCGCAAGCTCTGGATCGCATGGAAGACCGCGCGCGTCGGGTGACGCCGCCATGCGGGCGATGACGGCGGGCGCGGCGCCGCACGTCGCCGTCATCGGCGGCGGCTGGGCCGGGTGCGCGTGCGCGGTCGTGCTCGCGAAGAACGGCGTGCGCGTGTCGCTCATCGAGCAATCGCGCTCGCTCGGGGGCCGCGCCCGCGGTGTCGCGCTCGACGGCGTCGCGCTCGACAACGGGCAGCACCTGCTGATCGGCGCCTACCGCCGCACGCTCGGACTGATCGAGCGCGTGCATCCCGCGGGACGCGTGCCACCTCTCTTCCGCCGCTTCCCGCTGACGCTGCGGCCGTTCGGCGCGGCCGCGCCGGGCGGCGTCGAGCTTCGCGCGCGACGGCTGCCGCCGCCGTTCCACCTCGCGAGCGCGATCCTCACGGCGCGCGGGCTCACGCTGTTCGAGCGGCTCGCGCTGGGCCGCGATTTCCGCCGCCTCGCCCGCGCCGGCTTCCGCGCGCCGGCGGGGCAGACGGTCGCGCAATGCTTCGCCGGCACGCCGCTCCGCGCGTTCGCCGCCGTGTGGGAGCCTCTGTGCATCTCCGCGCTGAACACTCCACCCGAGTCCGCGTCGGCGCAGGTGTTCGCGAACGTGCT
>DASQBO010000411.1:0-7679 GCA_035635175.1 Casimicrobiaceae bacterium
CGGGGACTCGGTCGTCGCCAGCACCTCGAGGTTGAACCGCTCGTAGAGCGCGCGCGGGCGGAAGTCCGGCTGCGCGAGGCACTCGTTGATCCGGTCGAACACGCGGTCGGCGGACTCGGGCGTGAGCCGCTCGTCGACGCCTAACACCGTCGCTAAGGCGTGATCGAGCCAGAGCCGCGTCGGCGTGCCGCGAAAGAGGGAATAGTGCGCGGCGAACGTGCGCCAGATGCGCCGCGCGTCCTGCTCGACCGGCGCGCCGTCCTTGCGCGGGATGCCGAGATCCTCGAGGCGAACGCCCTGGCTGTAGAGCATCCGGAACACGTAGTGATCGGGCGTGATGAACAGCGCCGAGGCATTCGCGAAGGGCGCATCGTCGGCGAACCACTGCGGGTCGGTGTGCCCGTGCGGGCTGACGATGGGCAGAGCCTCGACGGTCGCGTAGAGACGCCGCGCGAGCTCGCGCGTCGCCGGCTCCGCGGGAAAGAGCCGGTCGGGATGGAGGTCGAGCGGGATCCGGGCCATGGTCAGCCTGACAGGTGACGGGCGAGCGTCGCGCGGACGCCGTCCTTGAACAGCGACACGACATTGCGAGTGACGGCCGCACGGAAGGCCGCGTGGGCGCGAAGGTCGGCGCCGAACACGGATTGGAGATCGAGAAAGCCGCCCGCGGTCCGCGTAGCGTCGCCGCCCGCGTCCGCGACGATGGCGGCGAAGCGCGCGGCCAGCGGGTCGGATACGGCGATTGCGCTGCCCTGCTCGTCGGTCCCGCTCGCATAGCGGATCCAGCCGGCGATCGCGAGCGCGAGGTGCCGGTACGGCGCGCCGGCGGCGATTCGGTCGCGGACGGTGCCGAGCAGCCGCTGCGGCAGCTTCTGCGAGCCGTCCATCGCGATCTGCTGCGTGCGGTGCGGCAGCGCCGGATTGCGGAAGCGCGTCATCAGCTGCGCGCAATACGCGGCGAGATCGGTGCCGGGCGGCGCGACGAGCGTCGGCGCGATCTCCTCGCGCATCTGCCGCAGGACCAGCGCGGCGAGCTCCGGATCGGACGACGCCTGCCAGATCGTCGCGTGCCCGGCGAGGAAACCGAGATAGGCGAGCGTCGAGTGGCTGCCGTTGAGGAGCCGCAGCTTCATCGTCTCGAACGGCGTGACGTCGGCGACAAGCTCGGCGCCATCGTCCTCCCAGCGCGGCCGCTCCGCGGCGAAGCGGTCTTCGATCACCCACTGGCGGTACGGCTCGAAGACGACGGGCACCGCGTCGTCGACGCCGATCTGCCGCGCGACGTCGGCGACGTCGGCGTCGGTGGTCGCCGGAACGATGCGGTCGACCATCGTCGAGGGAAAGGCCACGTTGCGGCGGATCCAGCGGGCGAGCTCAGGCTCGCGCGCCTCCGCGAACGCGGTCACGATCGCCTCGACGACGCCCCCGTTGTGCGGGAGATTGTCGCAGCAGACGACGCTGACCGGTCCCGCCCCCGCGGCGCGGCGCGCCGCGAGCGCCGCGACGAGAAGTCCCGGCGCGCTGGTCGCGGCGTCGGGTGCGGCGAGGTCGCGGACGATCTCGGGATGCGCGCGGTCGAGCCGCCCGGTCGCGGGATCGTGGCAGTACCCCTTCTCGGTCACGGTCAGCGTCACGACGCGGACGTCGGGATCGGCGATCCGCGCGACGACGCGCTCGCGATCGGTCCCGAGGAAGAGCGCCTCGCGGATCGAGCCGACGATCCGCGCACGCGTCCCGGACGCGCTCTTCTCGAGCGCCGTGTAGAGCCAGTCCTGCGCGGCGAGCGCGCGCGTCGCGTGCGGCGTCCTGAGGCTCACGCCGCAGATGCCCCAGCGCGGGTCGCGCGCCGCCGCCGAGTCGGTGTAGATCGCCTGGTGCGCGCGGTGGAATGCGCCGAGTCCGAGGTGGACGATGCCAATGCGCAGCGCCGCCACGTCGTAGCCCGGCCGCGCGACCGCCGCGGGGACGCGGTCGAGCGTCGCGAGCGATAGAGCCGTCACGGCGTCACGCGGCGCGCGGGTGTTCCTTCACCCGGCTCACGAGCTGCGTCGGATTCACGAAGCGCAGCGCGAGCAGCAGCCACACGAGCGTCACCGCCATGTAGATCATCGCCATCGCGTCGACCGACTGCGGCGCGCGAACGCCGGCCGCGAACACCGCGTAGTACAGCGCGACGACGAGCGTCTGCGAGTCCGGTCCGGCGGTCAGGAACGTGAGCTCGAAGAGCGCGATCGTCCGCACGAGAACGAGCAGCGACGCGGCGAGGATGCCCGGCGCGAGCAGCGGCACCAGAACGTGCCAGAACATCCGCGGTGTGCTCGCGCCGAAGACGCGCGCGGCCGACTCGAGGTTGGGGTCGATCTGCTCGATGAACGGCGTCATCACGAGGATCACGAACGGTGCCGCGGGAATCAGGTTCGCGAGGATGACGCCCCAGATCGTGCCCGCGAGATGGACCTTGTAGAGAACCGTCGCGAGCGGGATCCCGTAGGTGATCGGCGGCACCATCAGCGGCAGCAGGAACAGGAGCACGAGCAGGCGCTTGCCGACGAAGTCGCGCCGCGCCAGCGAGTAGGCGGCGGGCACGCCGATCAGGAGCGAGAGGAACACGACCGCGAAGACGACTTCGACCGTGACCCAGAGCACGGAGCCCAGCTGGAACTCCTTCCACGCGGCCGTGTACCACGTCGTCGTCCAGCCGTCGGGCAGCCACGTGCCGAGCCACCGCCGCGCGAACGACGAGGTCGCGACCGCGGCGATCATGAGGCCGATGTTGACGACGAACACGACCATGAGCCCCCACAGCAGGGAGCTCCACGCCGTGTCGAGCCAGCGCCTGTCGATCGCCCCGCTTCGCGGCGTCACGACTCAGCCCTTGCCGCCGACGACCGGGCCGCGGTAGAACACGTTGCGGAGCGCGAGCACCGCGGCCACGATGACGAGCTGGACGAAGCCCATGATCATCGCGACGGCCGACGCGAGCGAGTAGTCGTACTGCTCGAATGCGGCCTCGTACGCGGCGATCGAGATGACGCGCGTGGGCCCCGCCGGCGCCCCGAGCAGCACGGCCGACGGGAAGACCGAGAAAGCCTGCACGAATGCGAGGCAGAAGCACATCGCGAGCCCCGGCGCGAGCAGCGGCAGGTAGATGTGGCGGAACTGGGCGCCGGGCGGCGCCCCCAGCGTCGCGGCTGCACGCGCGAGCGCCGGATCGATGCCCGTGATGTACGACAGGATCAGCAGGAACGCGAAGGGGAAGCCCGAGACGACGAGCGAGATCAGCACGCCCCAGTAATTGTGCGTCAGGTGGATCGGTCCGTCGTAGACGTGGAGGAACTGCAGCGTCTGCGAGAGCCAGCCCTTGGGCCCGAAATAGGTGAGCATGCCCTCCGCGATCAGCACCGTCCCGAGCGTGATCGGTACCACGAGCACCGTCGTCACCGCCCGTTGGTACGGGGACTTGACGCGCATCTTGAAGGCGATCGGCAGCGCGACGAACACGTTGATGATCGTCACCGGGAGCGCGAGCCGCAGCGTCGTCCAGATCGTCGGCCACAGTCGCTCGTCGCTGAAGAAACGGCGATAGTTCTCGACGCTGAGCGCGTCCTTCGGCTGGAAGGACAGCAGGAGACCGTAGAGGAAGGGGTAGACGAACAGGAGCAGCATGAACGCGGCCGCCGGCACGACCAGCAGGACCGCCCGGTCGAAGGCGGGACGCGCGAGCGCTGGTCCGGGCGCCGCCGCTGCCATCGTCTAGGGCCCGTTCACGCCATGGGCGCGAACGCGAACGGGCGGCTGGGGCCGACAATCAAGGCGGACGACGATGCGAAGACCGGGTGTCTTCGGGAGGAGGACAACGCCGAGTGGCGGCCCCGGCCGCTCGTTCCCTTCGGGTTGCTGCCGAAAACGCCCATCGCGGCGTTGCAACGCCTCGCCGGGTTCACGACCCGCCTTCGCCCTTGCGCCTTGCGCTGGGCGCTTTCGGCCGTGCAACGCGTTTGTGCCCATGGCGTGAACGGGCCCTAACCCGCCGGATAGACGAGCGCGCGCTCGACCGGCACGTGGAACCGCGCCGTTTCCCCGAGCGTCACTCGGGCGGCCGTCCGCACGTGCAGGCGGGAGCCGTCCGGCGCCACGAAATCGACGAGCGAGTCGCGACCGCAGTACTCGACGTTGTCGACGACGCCGGCCAGCGTGTTGACCCCGCCCGCGCCCTCACCCACGACGATGTCCTCGGGACGGATCGCCACCGCGGCGCGGCGGTCGGGCAGCGGCTGTTTGCGCAACCCCGTGAGCCGCACCCCGGATCCGGCGACCGTCACGCGATCGCCGTCCTCGCCTTCCACGGGAAGCGTGATCACGTTGCGGTAGCCCATGAAGCGCGCGACGCCGAGGTTCGCGGGCTGCGCGTACACGTCCTGCGGCGTCGCGACCTGCTGAACGCGCCCCTCCTCGATCACGACGATGCGGTCGGCGAGCGACAGCGCCTCGTCCTGGTCGTGCGTCACGTAGATCGTGGTCCGGTCCAGCTCGCGGTGGATCCGGCGGATCTCGGAGCGCGTCTCGAGACGGAGCTTGGCGTCGAGGTTCGACAGCGGCTCGTCCATCAGGATCAGCGGGGGCTCGATGACGATCGCGCGCGCAATGGCGACGCGCTGCTGCTGGCCGCCCGACAGCTGGCCCGGAAGCTTTTCCTCCTGGCCGGTGAGCTGGACGAGCTTCAGTGCGCGCTCGACTCGGGGCGCGGCCTCCTCCGCCGTCAGGCCCCGCATCCGCAGGCCGAACCCGATGTTTCTCGCGACGCTCATGTGCGGAAACAGCGCATAGTTCTGGAACACCATGCCGAAGCCGCGCTTCTCCGGCGGCAGCGTGTCGATCCGCTCCTCGTCGAGCCAGATGCTGCCGTCGGACAGCGGCATCAGTCCGGCGATGCAGTTGAGCGCGGTCGACTTGCCGCATCCCGACGGGCCGAGCAGAGCGATGAACTCGCCGCGGCGGATCGTGAGCGTCATGTCGGAAAGCGCGTTGAACGCCCTGCCGCCGCTGCCGGCGAAGCGGCGGGTCACCTTGTCGAGCCGCAGCTCGCTGAAGTCGTGCTTCATGTCGCGCCTGTTGTTCCCGCGAAGGCGGGAACCCGGTGTCGTCCAACGTGAATACACCAGATCCCCGCGTGCGCGGGGATGACGCATCCGCTTCCAGTCGCGGCCCGTCCTTGCGGCGGGCCGCGACTGGACGGATGCTTTATTTCTTGATCTTCGCGCCGACCTGCTCGTCCCAGATCCGGAACGCCTCGACCTGCGCCGCCGGCGGCAGCGACTGCGTGTGCGGGAACTCGGCGAGCCATTTCTCGTACTCGGGCCGGCCGAACTCCTTCACCGCGTCCTGGCTCTCCTTCGGCGCCATCGACAGCGGCACGTTCTTCACCGCCGGGCCCGGATAGAAATAACCCTTGTCGTACGTGTAGGCCTGCGCCTCCGGGGTGAGCAGGAACGCCATCAAGTCGAGCACCACGGCGATCTTCTCGGGTGGCACGCCCTTCGGAATCACCATGTAGTGCGCGTCGTTGACCCAGGTCATGCCCTTGAACGGCGCGACCTTGTAGTCCTTGGGCACGATCCCGAGTACCCGCGGGTTGAGGTCCCACCCGGTCATCGTGACCGTCATGTCGCGCGAGCCTTCGCCCAGCTCCTTCATCACCGCCGTCGTGCCGGTCGGGTAGTACTCGATGCAGGTGTTGAGCTCCTTGAGATACGCCCACGTCTTGTCCCAACCCTTGACCGGATCCTTCGGGTCCTTGTCGCCCAGGATGTACGGGAGGCCCATGATGAACGTGCGCCCGGGCCCGGAGTTGGCCGGCCGCGCGTAGATCAGCCGGTTCGGGTTCGCCTTGCACCACGCGAGCAGCTCCTGCGGCGTCGTCGGCGGCTGCTTCACTTTGGCGGGGTTGTATTCGACGAGCGGGCCGGCCGGCATGAACACGACCTCGATACCCTGGTTCTGCGCGAGCTCCTGCATCTTCGCCGCCGCCGGCTGGTAGTTCGCGACCAGGTTCGGGAACTTCGGCGCGTACTCGGGAAGAAGCTTGATCAAGAGGCCCTGCTCGATCCCTGCAGCGAGGAAATCGGTGCCGGTCAGCACCATGTCGATGTCGCTGCGGCCCGCGCCCTGCATCGCCTTCAGCTTGCCCGGCAGCTCCGGCGCGGGAGCCTGCGTGAAGTTGAACTTGGCGACGAGGTTCGGATTCTTCTTGGCATAGAGCTCGATCGCGTCGCGCGTGAGCTGCAGGTCCCCTGCGACGTCGACGATGTTGATCGTCACCGGGCTCTTCGGCAGCGGCGGCACCTGCGCGGTGGCGGGGGTCGCGCCGGCCGCGAACATCGCGGCGGCCGCCATTCCGAGCGCCGCGCGCAGCACGTCGCGCCGCAGGACCGGGCGCTCCATTCTCGTTGACTTCATGACGTTCCTCCTCGTTGCGTTGGACTGCCTGCGACCCTGGCGAGTCGTTCCCCCTCGCAATGGCCGGATCCTCGTCCGGCCATTCTATGCTCTTGCCCGCCGCCCGGTACGGCGGGGCGCCGCGCCGCGCGCGGGCTGCGCCTCGATCCGGCGCTGGAACTCGCGCGCCACCCGCGACAGGTGGCGCCGCATGGCGTCGCGCGCGCCACGGGCGTCGTGTGCCGCGAGCGCGGCCACGATCGCCGCGTGATCGGCCAGTGTCTGCTCGCGCAGCGCGGCCGTGTGGAAGTGCTCCTCGGTCTTGGTCCAGAGCTCGCCGCGCCGCAGGTCCCACAGGTGCGCGACGGTGTGCGCGAGCGCCTCGTTGCCCGAAGCCTCGGCGATCGCGACGTGGAACGCGCGGTCGGCAGCATCGCGCTCCTCCGCGTTTTCGCCGTGCCCACGCATCCGCGCGATGGAATCGCGGAGCGCGCCGATCGCCGGCCGGTCGATCGCGCGGGCGGCGAGCGCCGCGACCTCGCCTTCGATCAGCGCGCGCGCCGCGAGCAGGTCGAACGGGCCGGGTCCCTCGTCGCCGGACGCGATCGGACGCGCGTCGCCGGTATCCCGCTCCGCCGGGCGACGGACGAAGATCCCCGTCCCGACACGAACCTCGACGCGACCGGCGATCTCGAGGGAGATGAGCGCTTCGCGGACCGACGTCCGCGAGACGCCGAGCAGGCCCGCGAGCTCCCGTTCCGGCGGCAGCCGCGCGCCGGCCGCGAATTCTCCGCTGTCGATGAGCGACGCGATCTGCCCGGCGATCTGCCGGTAGAGCCTGACCGGTTCAACGACCTGGAGCGGCACGGCGTCCTTCCCTCGACCGGTCGACGGTCCCGGGGTGACGCCTCGCGCCGATCCCCGGCGCGCAGCGGCCGGCCGTTCGACTGTACGTCCGCCCGCCGCCGATGGTCAAGTGGTCCAACCACCGGACCGGGAATCACCGGTGGGCCCGGCGCGCGCAGGGGCGAGGGGCCGCCGCGCGCCGTGCCTGGGACTTCTATTCGGCCACGAAGTGGCCGGACCTGCCGCCGGATTTCTCCAGGAGCCGCACGCGCTCGATGCGCATCGCGCGGTCGGCCGACTTGCACATGTCGTAGATGGTGAGGAGGCCGACCGCCGCCGCCGTGAGCGCCTCCATTTCGACGCCAGTGCGGTCCAGTGTTTCGGCGACGACTTCGATC